>NZ_JBSFJX010000068.1:0-44263 GCF_053598275.1 Streptomyces sp. NPDC001156
GCCCCACCCCGAGATCCACAGACACGGCAGAACACAACCACAGTCACCGGCAGAACTCACAACTGCCCTACCAGTAACTGTGATTGCAGTACTAGGCCCGGCGCTGACATGAGGAACGGATGGGCCAGGCCTTTCACCGGACGGGGCAGGTCTTCATGCCGCCGACCGGAGGTGTGCCGAGATCGGCGATGCGACAGTCGTTCGGGAAGCCCTCGGCCTCTCGTTTCCGGGATCCCGGGAGACGTGTTCATGACTTCGTCCGGCCGTTTCGCCCGGTCCGCCGGACAAGTGCAGCTCCTCGTGGGATTCGCAGTCGTGACAACTGGCTCGCGGGCGCAATAGGGTGCGCCGACGGACAAACGATGGGGAGGATGGCATGGCCGGGACGGACGAGGAGGCCGTCGCAGCCGAGGACGACGCGCTGTACGTGCTGACGGCGGTTCTGTTGACGCCCGCGCAGTTCCCGAGCGTGCTCGGTGACGACTATCCGGAGGCCTGCGCGGCCCTCGACCTGCCACCTGTGGTGGACGGATACGGACTCGTGCTCGGCCAGGACAGCGACGGTGCGCGCTGGACCGTGGTCATCGACGATGTCTCACTGGTGGCTGTGGCGATCGCTTCCTGGGACTGCGGCATGGAGTACGACCTGTCGCCCGACGAGCGAACGGTTGTCGCCGCCCTGCCGGGCTGGCCGCTGGACGTGGCCGTCGCGGCGCCCGGCGTGCCCGCGCCGCACGATCCGGCACCGGAAATCATCGACCGCAAACCGCTCTCCCCGCCGGACACCGACATCTGGGGTCCCGCACAACGGCGACTGGGCGCCGACGAGATCGCGCTCCGGTGGGCCATATGGCGCGATCAGCTCGCTGATGCCGTCTTCAAACCCGCAGCAGCCCCGTCGGCGGACGGCGAGCAGGCCGAACCGGCCGAACCGGCCGAAGGCAGCACACTGAGCAATCCCCGCAGCCCTGTTCGCCGCGTCCTCGACGAGGCACGCGGGTACGTGGACGCTCCTCCGCCTCTCGGGCGTGTCCGTTCCTCGTTCGCACCGGGTGACGCGCGCACTCTGCGTGCCGACGGCCCGGGCTGGTCCATCGTCGCCAGGACCGACGACATCGCGTTCGTCCTCCTCGACGAGCAGCCCGGCCAGGTGGTCCCGGTGGGCCGCGGGCAGGAGCTGCCGGGCCTTCTCGAGGCGCTCGACAAGCTGGCGGTGCGCCCCCTCTGAGCCAGCGGGCCATCTGAACCGGAAGACGAAGTGCGGAGCCTCTGGGGCAGGGGCTGCGTTGTGGATCCCCATACCGGCTACGGCACCACTGTGGCCCGCACCCATACTCGGTGCGCTCGCCTGGCCGCAGCATGGGGCAACCCCGCGCTCCCGTCCTACCCGGAGGCCCCGCCATGCGCCTGTCCCGAAGCGTCGTGTTGTTCGCCGCCGCCCTGCTGACCTCGGCCCTCACGGGCCCAGCGGCAGCGGTCGGCGGTGGCCATTGCGAACGACAGGAGCGGGTGCGGATACCCGGTGCGGAGCTTCAGCAGAGCGCCTGCCTCGATGATCTGACAACTGCTGGGCTCGCCGGGACCCCGTACACGGACATGGCCGACCAGGCGGGACTGACCGCCAAGGTCACCCGCAATCCGTCCGGCGTGCCGGGACTGCAGATCGACGGGTACTTCCCGGACGACTCGCACTTCAACAACACGCACGGCTGGCAGCACGACGCGCAGTTCGTCATTCGGCTGCCCGACCGGTGGAACGGCGGCCTCGTGGTCACGGGTGCTCCCGGTACGCGCAAGCAGTACGCGACCGACACGGCCATCTCCGACCGGGTGCTGGCGCAGGGCTACGCCTACGCGGCGACCGACAAGGGCAACAGCGGGTCGGATTTCTACCGCGACGGGACCCGCCCGGGTGACGCGGTCGCCGAGTGGAACCGGCGTACGACGCAGCTCACGCTCGCCGCCAAGCGCGCGGTGGCCCAACGCTACGGGCACGCGCCCCGTCGCACCTATATGACCGGGATCTCCAACGGCGGCTACCTGACGCGCTGGCAACTGGAGCACCATCCGGAGCTGTACGACGGCGGCGTGGACTGGGAGGGCGCCCTCTGGACGGCCGACGGCCCGAACCTCCTGACGTCGCTGCCCGTCACCGTTGCCCGGATGTTCGGCTCGGCACGGGACGAGGACCTGTACGCGGCCGGGTTCGCGCCCGGGTCGGAGTTCCTTTGGCCTTACCACGAGAAGGCTTACTGGGGCGTCACCCAGAAGATCTACCGGGCCGAGTTCGACCCGTCGTACGACACCGCCTGCCCGGGCGCGTCCGCCGGGTCGACAGTGGAGCAGATCCTGGCGCCCTGCCCCTCGGACGCCGCGTACGACTATGCGGCACGCCCGGCGTCCGTGCACCGCGCGGTGGCCCGGGTCGCCCTCACCGGGCGGATCGGCAGGCCGCTGATCACTCTGCACGGCGACCTGGACGCCCTGCTGCCCAAGGCGACGGACTCGGACGTCTACGCGGGCATGGTGACCCGGAGCGGGCGCGGGCCGCTGCACCGCTACTACACCATCGAGGGCGGCACGCACGTGGACGGCCTCTACGACACCTATCCCGACCGGCTGCGGCCGATCCTGCCGTGCTACCGGGCCGCCTTCGACGCGCTCACCGCCTGGGTGGAGCGGGGCGTGCGGCCGCCCGCGGACCATGCCGTCGGCAGGCCCGCGGGCGGTGACGTGACCGGCTCCTGCACGCTGGCGGGAGACTAGCTTTTCAGCGGCCCAGTTCCTTGCGTGCGACCCGGCGCAGCCGGCGCCGCTGGGAGGGGTCCAGGGTCAGGTACGCCGCAGCCGGAACCCCCAGCACGATCAAGAGGGCGGCCCACCAGGGCAACCAGATCAACAGGATGAGCCCGACCAGCACACCCCCTGCGGCGATCTTCGCGTTTCTCGACATATGTCGCCTCCTTCGCGGCCACGGCCGCTCGCGGGCCTCGGCGGCTCCGCTCTCTGTTCTGAGAACGGGAGCGTGCTGCGCGCGGTTCCAGGCGGTGACCTGGATACAACCCTGAGCCGCGACCCTCAGCCGCCCCGCAGAAGCCTTCGGCGACTGCGGCTGGTTCAAGTATGAGCGCGTTCGGCGAACCCGACCCGCGCTTGTTCGGGGCCGCGCAAGCGGCTGGTCGTCGTCCTGGGCGTACTGGAGGGCGTACCCAGGAGGACGAACGGCATCGAGCGGGCGCACACCACGCGCGCGTCGATCACGGCACGTCGGCTCTCCAGCGCTCGCGGGCCGGCCTCAGGGTGAGGCCGCGGGTGTGGCGAAGAGCGACTCGATGCCGCTCGGCAGCTCGCTCGCAACGTCACTCGGAAGCTCGTTGGGAAGCCGGGACGGCAGCTTGCTCGGCAGGCTCGAGGGGAGCTCGGAGGGCAGCCGGGAAGGAATGCCGACGGACGAGGCCGACGGGCGGCTCGCGCCGGCACTGCTCTCGGCGGGTGACTTGCGCTGCGAGGAGTCGCCACCGCCGCTCACCGCCAGGAACACGGACACGATCACGAGGGCCACAACCACCGCGATCGCGAGGAACAGGGTGTTGCGGCGTGGACCGGGCCCGCCAGGAGGTGCCGGTGGCGGCTGCGGAGGAAGGCCGCTGCCGCCGCCCGACGACCAGTGTCCGCCACCTGGAGGCGGACCATAACCGCCCGGTGGATGGCCACGTGCAGGCGTTCCGTGGTCGTCCGGCGGAGCACCGTGCCCTCCGGGCGGAGGACCGAACCCACCGTGGTCCCACGGCGGCGTGTCTCCGGGCGGCTGGGCTGGCATGGGCGGCGTGGCCATACCGACCAGAGTCGCCGCGAACCGTTCAGGGCACGACCCCCGCGCGGCAGTTGATACGGACTCATGTCATGGATCGCATGATTCCGGAGCATTCCGCGCGAGGGCCGGCCGGGCGGCGTCACACGACGATCAGCCGCGCGCACCCAGCAGGTGGTCCATGGCCAGCTGGTCCAGGCGCTCGAAGGCCATGCCGCGTGCGGCGGCTGCTTCCACGTCGAACTCCTCGAAGGCACCGCGGTCCGCGAGCAGGGCCTCGAGTCCGTCACCAGCGGTCGGCTGCGCCAGCTCGTCCAGACGGGACGCGCGCAGCGCCTCCTGGACCTCCGGGTCCGAACGGAAGGCGGCGGAGCGCTCCTTGAGGATGAGGTAGTTGCGCATGCAGCCCGCGGCCGAAGCCCAGACGCCGTCGAGGTCCTCGGTCCGCGGCGGCTTGAAGTCGAAGTGGCGCGGCCCGCTGTAACCGGCGGTCTCCAGCAGGTCGACCAGCCAGAACGCCGCCCTCAGGTCACCCGCGCCGAAACGCAGGTCCTGGTCGTACTTGATGCCGGACTGGCCGTTGAGGTCAATGTGGAAGAGCTTGCCCGCCCACAGGGCCTGGGCGATGCCGTGCGGGAAGTTGAGGCCGGCCATCTGCTCGTGGCCCACCTCGGGGTTGACACCGTAGAGCTCCGGGCGCTCCAGGCGCTCGATGAACGCGAGGGCATGGCCGACCGTGGGCAGCAGGATGTCGCCGCGCGGCTCGTTCGGCTTGGGCTCGATGGCGAAGCGCAGGTCGTAGCCCTGAGCGGTGACGTACTCACCGAGGAGGTCGAAGGCCTCCTTCATGCGGTCGAGCGCCGCGCGCACGTCCTTGGCGGCGCCCGACTCGGCACCCTCCCGGCCGCCCCAGGCGACATACGTCTTCGCGCCCAGCTCCACCGCCAGGTCGATGTTGCGGATGGTCTTGCGCAGCGCGTAGCGGCGCACGTCCCGGTCGTTGGCGGTGAACGCGCCGTCCTTGAAGACGGGGTGCGTGAACAGGTTGGTGGTGGCCATCGGCACGGTCATCCCGGCGGCGTCGAGCGCCTGCCGGAAACGCTTGATGTGAGCCTCGCGCTCGGTGTCAGAGGACCCGAAGGGGATCAGGTCGTCGTCGTGGAAGGTCACGCCGTAGGCCCCGAGCTCGGCGAGGCGCTGCACCGTCTCCGCCGGATCCAGGGCACGCCGGGTGGCGTCACCGAAGGGGTCCCGTCCCTGCCAGCCGACGGTCCACAGGCCGAAGGTGAACCTGTCCTCGGGGGTGGGCTGGTAGTTCATGCCGCGGCTCCTTGTTCGCTGAAGACTATTTCGTCATGGCGCTTAACAAATTAGTATGCGGAGGCAACTCTGGGAAGAGACGAAGTGTCCCCCTCGAGGGGACTTCGTACGGTGACGATGCGTGTACGCCGGGCCCAGCCGGTCAGCGACACGCCCACAGACCAGATCCCGCGAGCCGCGGAAGAGGGAGAGCCCGATGTCAGCAGCCGAGGGTCCGCTCGTCGTCGGGGTGGACTCGTCCACCCAGTCCACCAAGGCCCTGGTCGTCGACGCATCGACCGGACAGGTGGTGGCCAGCGGTCAGGCGCCCCACACCGTCTCGACGGGCGCGGGCCGCGAGAGCGATCCGCGGCAGTGGTGGGACGCCCTGTGCGAGGCCCTGCACCAGTGCGGCGAGCCGGCCCATGAGGCCGCCGCGGTGTCGATCGGGGGTCAGCAGCACGGTCTGGTGACCCTGGACGCGCACGGCGACCCCGTGCGTCCGGCCCTGCTGTGGAACGACGTGCGGTCGGCGCCGCAGGCCCACCGTCTGGTGGAGGAACTGGGCGGCCCCAAGGCCTGGGCGGACCGCACGGGAAGCGTGCCGGGGCCGTCCTTCACGGTCACCAAGTGGGCCTGGCTGGCGGAGCACGAGCCGGAGGCCGTCCGGGCGACCGCGGCCGTACGACTGCCCCACGACTATCTGACCGAACTCCTGACGGGACAGGGCACGACCGACCGGGGCGATGCCTCCGGCACCGGCTGGTGGGCGTCCGCCACGGAGTCGTACGACGAGGAGGTCCTCGCACATGTGGGCCTCGACCCCGCCCTGCTGCCGCGGGTGGTGCAGCCCGGCGAGGTCGCCGGGACGGTGCGCGACGCGCATGACCTGCCGTTCTCCAAGGGCACTCTGGTCGCACCCGGCACCGGCGACAACGCGGCCGCCGCACTGGGCCTCGGCCTGCGCCCCGGCGTTCCGGTGCTGAGCCTCGGCACCTCGGGAACCGTCTACGCGGTCTCGAAGCGACGCCCCACCGACCCGACCGGCACCGTGGCGGGCTTCGCGGACGCGCACGGCGACTGGCTGCCGCTGGCCTGCACGCTGAACTGCACATTGGCCATCGACCGGATCGCCACCTTGCTGGGCCTGGACCGCGAGGCTGTCGAGCCGAGCCGGGGCGTGACGCTGCTCCCCTATCTCGACGGTGAGCGCACTCCGGCTCTCCCGCACGCCTCGGGCCTGCTGCACGGCCTGCGGCACGACACGGCACCCGGCCAGCTGCTCCAGGCCGCCTACGACGGTGCGGTGCACTCGCTGCTGGGCGCCCTCGACCTGGTGCTCGACGCGGATGCGGACCGCACGGCTCCGCTGCTCCTGATCGGCGGTGGCGCCCGGGGCACCGCCTGGCAGGACACCGTGCGACGGCTCTCGGGACGTCCCGTCCAGGTGCCGGAGGCGAAGGAACTGGTCGCGCTGGGCGCCGCGGCTCAGGCAGCCGGGCTGCTGACCGGCGAGGACCCGGCCGCCGTCGCCCGCCGCTGGGACACCGCCCGCGGGCCGGTGCTGGAGGCCGTGGAGCGGGACGACGCCACCCTGGCGAGGATCGCCGGGGTACTCTCCGACGCGGCGCCGCTGCTGGAGCGGGCGCCGGACCAGCCCTGACGAGATCAGAGGGAGGCATGACCGCACCACTGCACGAAGTCCATCCCTCCGGCCCTGGCCGCCGGCTGCCCGACACGCAGCAGGGCATGCGGCGCCGCAATCTGGCGCGGGTCATGCACACCGTGAGCGCCGAGGGACCGCTGTCGCGTGCCGCCGTCGCCTCACGGATCGGGCTGACCAGGGCGGCGGTCTCCACACTCGTCGACGAGCTGATCCGGGCGGGGCTGCTGGAGGAGCTCGGACCGGAGCGCCCCGGCCGGGTCGGGCGGCCCGGGTCAGCCCTCGCCGTCAGCGGCCGCGGGCCCGCCGGCATCGGCGCCGAGATCGGTGTCGACCACCTCACTGTGTGCGCGGTCGACCTGCGCGGCGTCGTCCGCGCCCGGGCGGAGCGGCACGGCACGAACCGCGGTCGCGCACCACAGCCCGTGCTCGACGAACTGTCCGCCCTGGTGGGTCAGGTCGCCGCGGAGGCGGAGCGGGAGGGGCTGTGGCCGGCCGGTCTCGCCGTCGCCGTGCCCGGTCTGGTCGCGCGCGACGCCCGGACCGTGGTCCGCGCCCCCAACCTCGACTGGCATGAAGTCGACCTGGCTCCGCTGCTGCCGGCCGGGCTGCCGCTGACCGTGGACAACGAGGCCAACTTCGGCTCCCTGGCGGAACTCTGGCTCGGCGATGACACACCCCGTGACTTCCTGCACGTCTCGGCGGAGATCGGCATCGGCGGTGCGGTGGTCGTGGACGGGCGGTTGCTGCGCGGGACGCGTGGCTTCGCGGGCGAACTGGGACATGTGCCGGTGCGCCCGGAGGGGCCGGAGTGCGCGTGCGGCGGACGCGGCTGTCTCGAGCAGTACGCCGGCGAGGAGGCCGTGCTGCGGGCGGCCGGGCTGACTCCGGGTGAGGACCACGTCGAACTGCTCGCCGAGCGTGCCGCGCAGGGCGACAAGGACGTGCGCCGGGCCCTGCGGGGCGCCGGAACCGCGCTCGGTATCGCGCTGACGGGCGCGGTCAATCTGCTGGACCCGGAGGCGGTCGTGCTCGGCGGAGCGCTGGCGGCTCTCGCACCCTGGCTGCTGCCGACCCTGGAGCAGGAACTGGCACGACGGACGGCAGGGCCTTCGTGCACCGTGTCCGTCTCACAGCTGGGATCCGAGGGGCCACTGCTCGGTGCCGCGCACTCGGTGGTGCGTGCGGTACTCGACGATCCGGCGGCCGTGGGCGGGCGGCTGTAGAGGCTGACATCCGGCGGTCGTGCCCGACCCGCCGGGTGGCTGGCCAACTGGGGGGCGCAGGCCGAACCCGGGAGGCCCTTCCCCGGAGCTCCTTCCCCTGAACGGGTGCCGGAGTTTTCCACAGTCCCGGGCTTTTCCACCGATGACACCGCCCTCTTCCTGCCCAACCGCCCACCGCCGTACGGTGATTCACGCGAGCCGCAGCCGTCGGACAGCGGCCGGCCATCAACCGCATCGGGGGGTTCACATGGCGAGGGAAACGGCGTTGGGACTACGGCGTGAGGCGATCGGCCTGCGCGAGGTCCTCTTCCAGAGCATCACGGCGATGGCACCGGCGGCAGCGGTCGCGGCGTCCATTCCGTCGGGCGCGGCCTTCGCGGGCGGCAGCCTGCCACTGTCGGTCCTCGTGGCCCTGGTGGCCTGCCTGTTCACCGCGTCCTGCGTGGCCGAACTGGCACGGCAGCTACCCGCCGCCGGCTCGGTGGCGACCTATGCGGCACAAGGGCTGCATCCGGCCATCGGCTTCCTCGTGGGCTGGGGCTATGTGTTCGTGGAGGCGCTGGTCCCGCCCCTGCTGCTCCTTCAACTGGGCTTCACGACGGCGGGCACGCTGCACGAGGAGTGGAGTTCGTACCCGGCCGACCTGTGGTGGCCGTGGTCCCTCGCCGGCGCCGTGGTCATCGCGGCGGCGGGCTACTTCGGGGTGCGCGCCTCAGCCCGCTTCGGCACGGTCCTCGGTGCCTTCGAGGTACTGGTCTTCCTGGTCTTCGCCGTCTGGCTCATCGTCAAAGCGGGCGGCGGCAACACCCTGTCGGTGTTCGGGACCTCGCACACCGCCAAGGGGTATGGCGGCATCGGCGGAGTGTTCGCCGGATCGGTGTACACGGTGCTCGCCTTCGCCGGATTCGAGGCGGCGGCGCCGCTCGCGGAGGAGACCAAGAATCCGCGGCGGACGATGCATCGTGCGGTCCTCGGGGCGGCGCTGGCGATAGGCCTCTTCTATGTGGTGACGACCTATGCGATGACCGTGTTCGTCGGCCCGGACCGCTTCGCCGGCTTCGGTGCTTCGGGAGCGGCGTCCTGGGAGGGCGTGGCCCGTGCGTCCTTCGGGCTCTTCTGGATCCTGGTATTCCTTGCCGTCGTCAACTCCACCATCGCCAACGCGAACGCGTGCTCCAACGTCTCGACCCGTACGGCCTTCGCACTGGCACGGATCAGGGTCTTCCCGTCCCTCTTCGCGCGCCTGCACCCCCGGTACCGCTCCCCGGTCGCCGGTGTCGCCGTCCAGGCCGCGCTGGCCGTGGTGGTCATGCTGGGCCTCGGCCTGTACTACGACCCCATCACGGCATTCCTGCTGCTGGCCACCGTCATCGTGACGGTCGTCATCGGTGTGTACATCGTGGTCAACTTCGCGTGCGCCGGCTACTTCCTGCGCCGCAGGCGTGAGTTGTTCAGCCCGGTGCGGCACCTTCTGTTCCCGCTGCTGGGCGTCGTCGCCTTCGTGCCCGCTCTGCTGACCGCGGCAGGGCTGCCGGTCTTCGACTTCGTGTCCGCGCTGTCCGCGCCCGTGTCCTACGCGGGGCCCGTCGTCGGTGTCTGGATGGCCGCCGGGGTCGTGGTGCTGCTGGTCCAACTGCGGCGGCACCCCGGACGCATAGCCGAGACCGCCCGCGTCCATCTCGACGAGTCCCCCGCACCCGACCTTCGGCAGAACGGAGCCGTGCAATCATGAGCGACCCGCGAGTCCTGACCGTGCGACCCACATCCGGCGAGTACGCCTGGACGTTCGGCGGGGCGCCGCCCGTCGCACGGATCGCGCCGGGCACCGTACTGGACCTGTACACCGAGGACTGTTTCGCCGGGCGGGTACGGTCCGAGAAGGACCTGGTGTCCGAGGTGTGCGAGTTCCCGTTCCTCAATCCGCAGACCGGTCCCTTCCATGTCGAGGGCGCCGAGCCGGGTGACACACTCGCGGTCCACTTCGTCTCGATCGAACCGGCCCGGGACTGGGCGGCCTCGACCACGGTCCCGCTGTTCGGCGCGCTGACCTCGACGCACACCACGGCGACGCTCCAGCCCCCGCTGCCCGAGACGGTGTGGATCTGGCAGCTCGACCGGGACCGGCGCACCGCCCTGTTCACCGCGCGCGACAGTGACATCCGCATCGAGCTGCCCATGGACCCGATGCACGGCACGGTGGGTGTGGCGCCGGCCAACCTGGAGGTGCGTTCCGCGCTGGTGCCGGATGCGCACGGCGGGAACATGGACACGCCGGAGATGCGAGCAGGCGTCACCTGCTACCTGGGCGTGAACGTCGAAGGTGGCCTGGTCAGTCTGGGCGACGGGCATGCCCGGCAGGGCGAGGGCGAGACCTGCGGCGTGGCCGTCGAGTGCGCGATGAACACCGTGGTGATCGTCGAACTGCTCAAGGGGATCGCCACCCCCTGGCCGCGCATCGAGTCCGATACTCACATCATCTCGACGGGCTCGGCCCGTCCGTTGGAGGACGCGTTCCGGATATCCCAACTCGATCTGGTGCAGTGGCTGGTGCGCGACTACGGGTTCAGCGAACTGGACGCCTACCAGTTCGCCACCCAGACGGTCGAGTCGCCGCTCGCGAACGTCTGCGACACCAACTACACGTGCGTGGCCAAGCTCCGCAAGGACTGGCTGCCCGCGCGGGAGACACATCGCGGAATGCATACGCAACTACGCGAAACGGCAGACGCACTGAGGCGTTGAGTACACCGGGGTCAAGATCGGCACAGCTCAAAGCAGCACACGCGGAAGGCATTCTGTCCATGGAACGATCCGCATCGCACGGAGCGGGACGCCCTACGAGCAGGCGGCGGTTGCTGAAGGGCGCGGCCCTGGCGGCGGTACCCTACGCGCTGCTTCCCGCGGTACCGGCCGGTGCCCGTCCCAAGGTTGTGGACCAACCCTCGGCCGACTGGTTGGGGGCGAACCCCTCCAACTTCACGGCCTCCGACCGGCCGGTGAGCCACCCGCTGGACCTGGTGGTCATCCATGTCACACAGGCGACCTATCCGAACACGCTGGGGATCTTCCAGAACCCGCGCAAGCACGTGTCCGCGCACTATGTCGTCCGGTCGGTGGACGGGCACATCGCCCAATGCGTCCGTGAACACGACATCGCCTGGCACGCGGGCAACTGGCCTTACAACACGCGCAGCATCGGTATCGAGCACGAAGGGTGGGTGGACCGGCCCGGATACTTCACGAACTCCCTCTACGAGGAGTCGGCCCGGCTCACGGCGGCGATCTGCACCAGACACGGCATCCCGAAGGACCGGGCACACATCATCGGCCACTACGAAGTCCCGGGCACGGACCACACCGATCCGGGCCCGAACTGGGACTGGACCCGCTACATGAGGCTGGTCGATTTCGCCTGAACTGAGGACGGCGGCGGTCGCTCCGGCAGGGGCGAGGCTGCCTGACACGAACGGGCGCTCCGGGTCTGCTCGGGACCGGACCTTCCTGTGGTCTCGTTCGGGGCGATGACGGTCGAAACGGTTGTCGGCGGCCACCCCGGGAGTGACGATGTCCCCAGCGCACCACCGTCCCGGGAGGCCGAGTTGACCGATCCGTGGGTGGCCCTGGAACCAGGGGCCGATCCTGCCGCACGGGTGCGGGAGCTGCGTCGCGCCCACGAGACGTTCACGGCGGTGGGCACGGTGGCCCAGAGGGTACGTCCGGTGGTGGCCGACTCGTGGCGGCGCTCCGCTCGGGCGGGTGTGGGACCGGACGGCACGGCACGGGTGGAGCTGACGGACGGCGACCTCGGTTCCTACCGGGCGGAGCATCCGCTGGCTCGGGTGATGCCGCTGGTCCGTGAGCTGATGGGCCCGTTCGCGGCGGACGGCGAACATCTGCTGGCGGTGTGCGACGCACAGGGCAGGCTGTTGTGGGTCGAGGGGCATCCGGCGACGCGGCGGCGGGCGGACAGCATGAACTTCGTGCCCGGTGCGCGCTGGGCGGAGTCGGCGATGGGAACCAACGCACCGGGGACAGCCGTCGCCGTGGACCGGGCGGTGCAGGTGTTCGCGGCCGAGCACTTCGCCTGGCGGGTCCAGCCCTGGACGTGCGCCGCGGCGCCGGTACACGATCCGCGTACCGGGCGGCTGCTCGGGGCGCTGGACATCACCGGCGGGGACAGGCTCGCACACCCGCACAGCCTGGGGTTCGTGCAGGCTGTGGCGCGCGCCGCCGAGTCCCAGCTGGCGCTACTGGTCCCGGCCGAGGCCGCCGCGGACACCTGGGAACTGGCGGCGCTGGGCCGCGATGAGGCGCAACTCCTCGCCGGGGGGCGGAAGATCAGGCTCAGCCGTCGGCACAGCGAGATCCTGGTGCTGCTGGCCCGTCATCCGGAGGGACTCACCGGCGACGAACTGCTGTGTGCTTTGTACGAGGACGAGTCGGTGACACCGGTGACGCTGCGGGCCGAACTGGCGCGGCTGCGCCGGATCCTCGGTCCCGGTCTGCTGGCCTCGCGGCCCTACCGGCTCACGGCCGCGGTCGAATCCGATGTCGCGATCGTGGAAAGGCGGTTGGCGGCAGGAGCGGTGGCCGAGGCCGCGGCCGCCTACCGGGGCCCCGTACTGCCGGGTTCGCAGGCACCGGCAGTGGCACGGCTGCGGCGCACACTCGGCGACGGACTGCGGTCGGCGCTGATCGCCCGCCGCGACCCCGACCTGCTGGCGGCCTGGGCGCACGCGCCGTGGGGCGAGGACGACGTCGACATCTGGCGGGCCCTCGCCGTGGTGCAGCCGACAGCGGCGGTACGCACGCGCCTCGAGTGGCTGGAGTCGGAACTGGTAGCTCCGCCGGGGTGGGCGCGTCCGGCACCGCGCTGACACGCGGCACGCCACGGCACACGGCTCGCGCCCCGATACCCGCTTGGGGTCGCCCTCCGCCCCACCCTTCGACACGGCCGCCTCGCAACACCCACCGGGACGGGCACGGTTCAACCACCTCCCTGACACGCGCCACGCCACAACACACGGCTCGCGACCCGACACCGCGAGGGGACACCCCCTCCGACCCGACCCCGTCGCAACGTACTCGCAACGTCCTCCGCTCTAGCCTCCCGGCCGAGAGCTGCCCAACGGCGGGCAGCGCTTTCCCGGGAGGCAGACTCGTATGACCCGTTACGCAGCGCCCGGCACCGAGGGCGCGATCGTCTCCTACCAGGCGCGCTACGACCACTTCATCGGCGGCGAGTACGTGCCGCCGGCCCGCGGTCAGTACTTCGAGAATCCGACTCCGGTGAACGGTCAGCCGTTCACGGAGATCGCGCGAGGTACGGCCGAGGACGTGGAGCGCGCCCTGGACGCGGCGCACGCCGCCGCGCCTGCCTGGGGCCGTACGTCCGTGACCGAGCGCTCCGACATCCTCCGGAAGATCGCCGACCGGATGGAGGCCAACCTGGAGCAACTGGCGGTGGCGGAGAGCTGGGAGAACGGCAAGCCCGTCCGGGAGACCCTGGCCGCGGACATTCCGCTCGCCATCGACCACTTCCGCTACTTCGCGGGCGCGATCCGGGCGCAGGAGGGTTCGCTCGGCGAGGTCGACGACGACACGGTGGCGTACCACTTCCACGAGCCGCTCGGTGTGGTCGCGCAGATCATCCCCTGGAACTTCCCCATCCTCATGGCCACATGGAAGCTCGCGCCGGCTCTGGCGGCGGGCAACGCGGTCGTGCTGAAGCCGGCCGAGCAGACCCCGGCGTCCATCCATGTCTGGCTGAGCCTGGTCGCGGACCTGCTGCCGCCAGGCGTGGTGAACATCGTCAACGGGTTCGGCGTCGAGGCGGGCAAGCCGCTGGCCTCCAGCCCCCGCGTGGCGAAGGTCGCGTTCACAGGCGAGACCACCACGGGCCGGCTGATCATGCAGTACGCGTCCGAGAACATCACTCCGGTGACGCTGGAACTCGGCGGAAAGTCCCCGAACATCTTCTTCGAGGACGTCTGGTCGGCGAACGACGACTTCCGCGACAAGGCGCTGGAAGGCTTCACGATGTTCGCGCTGAACCAGGGCGAGGTGTGCACCTGCCCGTCGCGGGCGCTGGTGCAGCGTGGCCACTACGCGGAGTTCATGGAGGCCGCGGTGGCCCGCACCGAGAAGATCGTGAGCGGGCACCCGCTGGACACCGACACGATGATCGGCGCGCAGGCGTCGAACGACCAGCTGGAGAAGATCCTCTCCTACCTGGACATCGGCCGCCAGGAAGGCGCAAAGGTCCTCACGGGCGGCGAACGTCTCGAGCACGACGGCGAGTTGAAGGGCGGTTACTACGTCCAGCCGACGATCTTCGAGGGCGACAACCGGATGCGGATCTTCCAGGAGGAGATCTTCGGGCCGGTGGTGTCGGTGACGTCGTTCCACGACTTCGACGACGCCATCAAGATCGCCAATGACACCCTGTACGGCCTCGGGGCCGGCGTGTGGACCCGGGACGTCAACACCGCGTACCGCGCGGGCCGTGCGATCCAGGCGGGCCGGGTCTGGACGAACTGCTACCACGCCTACCCGGCGCACGCGGCGTTCGGCGGCTACAAGGGGTCGGGCATCGGCCGGGAGACCCACAAGATGATGCTGGAGCACTACCAGCAGACGAAGAACCTCCTGGTGTCGTACTCGCCGAAGAAGCTAGGCTTCTTCTAGACACCGGAAAAGGGGCGCCTGACCAGGGCAGATGCCCGGCGGGCGCCCCTTTTGCCGTTCCCGCCGGGCCTGTCATCCCGCCGGCGTCCCGGGCTCCGGTGCGGGAGCGCCGAGGAGCTGGTCGATGCCCAGGTCGAGGGCTGCTTCGAGGTGCGCGAGAGAGCCGGTGGCCATGAGGATCGAGACGCCACCCTGGATGCCCGCGAGCAGGGCGGCCGCGGCACGGTCGGCGTCGAGGCCGGCTGAGATCTCGCGCCGGTTCTGCATGGCCCGGATTCCGGCGGCGATCTGGGCCTGCCACGAGGCGAGCAGTTCCGTGGTGACGGCCTGCGCGCCGGGCGTGGCCTGGGTCAGCTGGGAGGTCAGCATGCCGAGCGGGCACCGCTGCCCTTGCCGGCGGTAGCGGTCGACGACCGCGTCCCGCCAGTTGCGCCAGGCCCCCCAGGAGGTGAGCTCACCGAGGTAGGGCTGCTGGTCGGACAGGACGCGGCCGGCCTCGTGCCGGGCCACGGCGAGCAGGAGCTCCTCCTTGCCGCTGGGGAAGTAGTGGAAGAGCTGGCTCTTGCTGGTGGCCGTGCGGGAGCGGATGTCGTCCAGGGTCGTCTCGGTCACGCCGCGCTCGCGGATCTCCTCCGCGGCTCCTTCGATGATGCGTTGCCTGGTGGCCGCGCCCTTGGCGGTCAGTCGTGATGCCATGCCACCATCCTGCCATTTTCTGGACTTGCAGGTCCATTTTCTGGGTGGCAGGTTTGCCGTTCCCAGGCGATTCAGCGCAGAAAGGCACGGCATCATGACTCAGCGACTCACCGGGCGGACGGCCCTGGTCACCGGTTCCACCACGGGCCTCGGCGCCGCCATCGCGGAGGCCCTGGCCGCCGCGGGCGCGTTCGTCGTCGTCAGCGGACGCGACGAGCGTCGCGGAGCTGACGTGGTGGCACGCATCGAGAAGGACGGCGGTGCGGCGGCCTTCGTCAAGGCGGATCTGTCCTCGGGCACCGATGTGATCGGCCGCTTCGCCACCGACGCGGTCGCCGCGGCCGGCGGACGGATCGATGTGCTCGTCAACAATGCGGCGCTCCTGCTCACACCCACCCCCACTGCCGAGGTCGCGCAGCAGACCATCGACGAGGCGCTGGCCGTGAGCGTGCGGTCGATGTTCCTCCTCACCGGCCTGCTGGCACCGTCCATGGCCGAGCGCGGCCACGGCGCCGTGGTCAACCTGGGGTCCATCAGCGGTATGCGGGGGATGGCGCAGTCGGCGCTCTACAACATGACCAAGGCGGCTGTGCACTCGCTCACCATGTCCTGGGCCGCCGAGTACGGGCCGCAGGGAGTCCGGGTCAACACCGTCGCGCCCGGCCCCACCCTGACGGAAAAGGTGGCGGCGATGGAGGAGCACCTGACCCCGATCATCGCGCGCATGCCCTCCCGCCGCGCCGGCACCCCGGAGGAGGTGGCCGCCGCCGTTGTGTTCCTCGCGAGCGATGAGGCGTCCCAGGTCCACGGCGCCACCCTCACCGTCGACGGCGGATTCACCGCGGTGTAGTGGGACAGCGGCGCGGCGGCGCCGGAGACAGGTCCGCTCGAGCGGTACGTCAGTGCTCACTCGGTGATCCCGTCCTCGGCGCGCCGGCCGGTCGGCCGACCGACTTCACCGCGGCTCTCGGGGAGGTGGCCCGCCGGCGGTGCCGGCCCGGTACATCCGGTGCCAAGTGGTCCCCAGTCATGCCCGGCCACACGGGCGGGCCGGTCCGGGCGCCTGCAACCGAACCCGCCGAAAACGTGTCTCTGTCCGCGTGGTCCGAAGCTCCTGCGGGCAAGGAGCCTTTGGAAGCCGCGGCAGGGGGGACTGCGATGACGGCGTGGGCGGTACCGGGGTATTCCGAGTCGGTCGAACTCGGTTCAGGGGCAAGTGGGCGCGTAGTACAGGCCGTGCACGAGCAGACCGGTGTGCCGGTCGCCGTGAAGTACCTCAGCGATTCGCTGCGGACACGCCCGGACTTCGTGCACGGATTCCGCGCCGAGGCGCAACTGCTCGGCGGCCTGGAGAGCCCCTACGTCGCCGGACTCTACGAGTACGTGGAGGCGACACAGGGCGCCGCCATCGTGATGGAACTGGTCGACGGCGTCTCCTTGCGGACCCTGCTGACCAGGCAGGGCCCTCTCTCTCCCGAGTCCGCGCTGGTCGTACTCAAGGGGTCCCTGCTCGGCCTGGCCGACGCGCACCGGGTCGGTGTGGTCCACCGGGACTACAAGCCGGAGAACGTCCTGGTCACGCCGAAGGGTGTGTCCAAGCTCGTCGACTTCGGCATCGCGGTGGACTCCGGCGTCAGGGCAGGTATCGCCGGAACCCCCGCCTACATGGCCCCGGAGCAATGGACGGGCGCGCCCGCCTCCCCCGCCGGCGACGTGTACGCGGCCACCGCCACGTTCTTCGAATGCCTGACGGGCCGCAAGCCCTACTCGGGCGACAACCTGGCCGAGTTGGCGCTCCAGCACGTGGAAGCGCCCGTACCTGTGGAGGACGTGCCCGAGGCGGTGCGTTCGCTGGTCTGCCGGGGACTGGCCAAGTCGGCGGCGGGGCGTCCGGCGGACTCGGCGGCGTTCGTCGCCGACCTGGAGGAGACCGCCGTCGTCTCCTACGGGGGCGACTGGGAGGAGCGCGGCCGTGGCGGGCTCGCTTCGCTGGTGGCTCTGCTGCTGTTTCTGCGGCCTTCCGTCCGGGAGACGTCCCACGCAACCACGGACACAGCCCGCACGGTGCTGGCCTCGGGTCCTCGCGGGGGACGCCTCCACGCCTGGCGGCCCACATGGCCGGGCATCGCCGTGTCGGCCCTCGCTCTGCTCCTCGCGATCCTTCTGGCGCAGGGCGACAAGCCCGGGGTCGGGGTCGCCGGGCAGGCGGCGCAGGCCCTGGCCACCACGAGCGCCACGCCTGCTTCCGGCGCCGACGCGGTCGCTCCCACCGCAGAGACGCAAGCACCGCCGACCACCACGGCCCCCGCCGCCTCGCCGTCCGGACCGGGCCCCGGCAACACCGGTCCTCCGTCGGCACCGGTCACCGTCTCCGCCGCACCGCCGGGGGCCACGGCCGGCGCCGGGGGGACGATCGCGCCCCCCACCGTGCCGGGCTCTACCAGCCCGACGGCGGTCACTTCCCCGTCAGCGCCCGCTCCGGCGGCGGTCAAGGAGGTAGCGGTGGCCGCTTTCCAGCAGACGGGCCCGGCCACGGCGACCGCGACGATCACGGTCACCACGGACGGAACCGGACCTGTCTCGATCAGCGTCGGCTGGTTCACGGGCAACACCAGCGGGCAACCGGGCTCCGCGGACGGTGAGCCCACGTCCTCTCAGCGAAGCGGCGCGACGCAGTACACGCTCACCATCGACCACACCTTCCAGGGAACCGGCTGCTACTGGACGGTGCAGGCCACGACCAACCCGGCCCCCGCCAGTGGCGCCGCCTCGCAGCAGCTCCTGACCCGGCAGTGTGAGATCCGATGACTGCTCCCGACGACCGCCTGCCCGCACCGGACTCGACGACAAGGCGCCTGTCCAAGGCGCGGTACCCGTCTACGCAAGGCGCACCTGGGGACAGCGACGAATACAGCGCCACCGTGCTGTCCAGCCACTGGATCCAACGACCGCACCGCGACGCCACCGTGGTGGACGTCCCGGCGGTCACGGCGTCGCCCGACCGCGTCGACGGCACCGTGCTGCGCTTCGGCCCCGGGGTCACGGCCGCTCTCGCGCACCGTATGCACGCCACGCTTCCCCAGGCGGCGGCGCCCACGGCGCGTCCACGTGGCCGCCTCCGCCGGCACGCGCTGCCTGCGCTCGTGCTGATCGCCGTCGTCGTGTTCCTGCTCTGGCAGGAGCACTTCTCGGCGCCTGTCGCCGTACGCGAGGTCACCGTGACGGCCGCGCAGCAGACCGTGGGATGCGACGGGACCGCGGATCTCGTCGGAGTCGTCCGAACGAACGGCCGGAAGGGCTCGCTCTCCTACCGCTGGGTGCGCAACGACGGCACGGCCTCGGCCGTACTGCACGCGGCCTTCGCCCGCGGCCACGACCAGGCACGGGTCCATCTGCTGTGGACCTTCCAGGGCCGGGGCCACTACGCGGGCGCGGCGGAACTCCGTGTGCTGTCCCCCACGCGCCGCATGGCAAGCGTGCAGTTCACGTACGACTGCCGCTGAGCGGTTCGCCCGGCGGCTCGGTCCCGAACCGTTCCTGAGGACTGAGCTTGCGGTGCGCAGGCTCAGTCGGACGCTCCGAACGGTGTTGGGCGTCCTGGTCTCCCGCGTTCGCGCCGCGTCCGGTCCCGGTGGATCGTGTCCGTGGTCCGGGGATGCGGGGGCGGGTTCCCTCACGCCCGCGGGTGCCGCGTGCGGCCTGGGCGGTCCGATGCTCCTGTCCATCGCTCTGGTGGGCAGAAGGCGGTGCCGTCCGTCGCCGGATGCGGTGCCCGAGGGCGCGCCTGCCGATCGCGATGCTCGCGGCATCGTGACGGGTGACTTTCCTGGTTTTGCTGGTCGTGTGGGTGAGGGGCCCCAGCCAGTGCTGGGCGCCCCACCTGCTGGTGTAGGCCGGGTCGACGGCGATGATGGGGATGCCGAGTTCGGCCGCCATGCTGACGAGCCGGGCCCGCAGCTTGGACACGGGCATGCCGGAGATCAACCGCCTGAACCGCTTGCGGCGGCCGTGTTTCTCCCGGGTTTTCTCCGCGCTGAAGTCGAGGTCTTCGATCGCGATCGACACCCCGTGGCGTTTCGCCCAGTGCAGGAGCCGGATCAGTGCATGCCGTACCTGGGCATCCCGGTGGTTTGCGGTGCCGGACAGGTCGTAGAAGAACCGGCGCGGCTGACCGCGCGGATTGCCGTGGGCGTCCAGCCGCCAGGCGGCCAGATGGTCGGCGTTCGTATCGACACCGATCACGCCACCTGTGCGGGCTTGGGACAGGGGGACGGTGGTGACCGGCGGGATCGTCCACGAGGCGGTCAGGTACCAGCGCAAGCGGCCCATGTCGTAGCAGGGGGAATCGGGCGGGGTCAGCTGGACCACGCGGAGGTCCTCATGACGGCGAAGTCGGCGTCCAGCCGCCATCCCAGGCCCTCGTAGAAACTCTTGGCCCTGTCGACGTCGGCGACCGGCGCGACGACCACTTCTGGTCTCACGTCCACGACCGCGTGCTCCTGTTGCGTTCGCCGGCGGCGTCTGCACCTGCCCCCGAGGGCGGATGCACATCCATGGTCCGGCCTGAACGCGCCGCTCGCATCGCGTAGGGGCCGGGGGGTCGGCATGAACTCGCCAGCGGCGCCTGCGTGGTGAGCGGGTGTCAGGAGGTCTGCTCGTGGCAACCGGCCGCCGCGCCGGCACGGATGGAGTGGTCGATCAGTGGATCAGGAGCGGTGGGCGCCGGCCACGTGGGTCACGTAGGTGTCGATGCTGCGGTGCCAGTCGTTCACGCCGTACTGGTGACCGTCGCTGCCCGAGGGGACGAAGTGCTCCAGCTGGTTCACGACCCAGGGGTCGACCATCGCCAGCTGGTCCGCGATCCAGGGGTCTGTGGGGCGTTGGGCGTCGACGGTGGCGACCTTCGGGTGCTCGACGACGGTGACGCGGGCGGGGGTGTGCCCGGCTGTCTGAGGGGTGGCTGCGAACGCGGAGCCGCCGGTGGCGAAGAGAGCGCTCCCGACGACAACCGAGATGCCCGCGGTCGTGAGACGCCGCACCAGCTTGTTCATGTCTTTCCTCCTTGCACAGCCCATCGTTCGGTGAGTGCGAACGGTGGTGTTTGCCGTTCTGTTCCGGCATCAGCCAAATTACGAGCTCAGCTTTAGTTGAACAATGAACTACCACCGTGAAGCGCATCACATGACAATCGGGAGCAACAGCCGAAATAGCGACCAAGGGCCATGTCGCAACACTTCCACCCATCCAGGTCGTGACGGACGTCACGTCATCAACACGGCAAAAGGCGCCATTATCGATGTCGTGCAAGTTTCAACCATTCGTCGGGGTGTGCGGCCCACCGCCACGGTGGCGACGAGCGCGGTCCGGCGCCTCGGGGACCGGCTTCGCGGGAGGCGGCCCGGCCAAGTGGTGCACGGCCTCAAGACCCTGATCGCCGCGCTGCTCGCCTGGGGCGTCGTCGCACCCTGGGCCCCGGGCGGCCGCCCTTACCTGGCCGTCGCCACCGCGCTGCTCCTGGTCAACGCCTCCACCGTGTACCAGTCCGTGACGAAGGCGGTCCAGAGTGTGGTCGCCAGGGTCGCCGGGCTGATCCTCGCCCTTGCGACCGCCCGGCTGCTCGGAGCCACCGCGGCCGCTGTCGCCGTCATCGTCGTCATCGCCGTACTGGCGGGCCCCCGCCGCACTTCCGACGACCGGCTGCAGATCGCCTCCACCGCGGTGATCGCGCTGGCCGCCACGGCGGCCGATCCCGTGGGCAGTCTCCTTTCGCCGGCGCTCCAGACACTCGCCGGCGCCGCCGTCGGCCTCGCCGTGACCGCGCTCGTCCTGCCCCCGCTGTACCTGGACGAGTCCGATTCCGCGGTCCGCGACCTCGCGCACGCGATGGGGGCGCTGCTGCACGACATGGGAACCGGCCTGTCCCGGCGGCAGCTCACCACCAAGGCCCACACGTGGCTGCACCGGGCGCGCAGCCTGGACAAGCGCCTCAGCCACGCGGAGGAACAGGTGCGGCAGGCCGACGAGAGCCTGCGCTGGAACACACGCTGCGCCGCCCAGTCCCGGCGCCCGGACGCGACCCACAGTGAGGCCTTCAGCGCCTTGCGCGGAGTGTCGCTCCAGGTGCGCGGCATCGCCCGCACTCTGGCCGACAACGCGCACGACCACCACGCCGGCCACCACCTGGGGCACCAGTTCCTCGACCGGTACGCCGAGACTCTGCAACTGGCGGGAAAGGCCGTCCAGGGGTTCGTCGCACCGGCCGCGGCGCCGGGCTCACCCGAGACGGCTCCCCGGGAGCGGTTGCGCGGAGCGATCGACGGGGCGCTGGCCTGGCACGACACCATGACCGATCTGATCGGCCGGGGCACCCTGACCAAGCCGGGCGCATGGCACGTCTACGGGTCACTGATGACCGACGTGGAGAGGCTGCTGGCCGACCTGGACCGGGCGGACCCGCGCTGAACCGCCCGCTCCGGGCAGCGGGGCGGGCGGCATCGAAGTTCACCGACGGGCAAGCGGCTCCAGCGCCCGGCCCGCCTCAAGTGACGCACGCCGTCGTCCCGGACGCGCCGGACATCATGACTGCTTCGAGGGCCTGACCCACCCCAGGGACCGCTCGACGGCCCGCTTCCAGGATTCGTACTCCCACTCCCGCCGCTCGGGGTCCATGTCCGGTATCCACTGCGCGGCCCGGTGCCAGTTGCCGCGCAGGACCTCGAGGTCCGGCCAGTACCCAGCCGCGAGGCCGGCGGCGTAGCCCGCGCCGAGCGAGACCGTCTCGGCGACCAGGGGCCGCACCACGGGGACGTCGAGCACATCGGCGAGGAACTGCATGAGCAGGTTGTCGGACGTCATGCCCCCGTCCACCTTGAGCTCCTTCAGCGCGAGCGCGGAGTCGGCGTTCATGGCGTCGACGACCTCGCGTGTCTGCCAGCCGGTGGCCTCGAGGACGGCCCGGGCGAGGTGGCCCTTGGTGATGTACGAGGTGAGCCCGACGATGACGCCGCGGGCGTCGCTGCGCCAGTGGGGCGCGAACAGACCGGAGAACGCGGGCACGACGTAGCAGCCGCCGTTGTCCTCCACGGTGCGCGCCAGGGTCTCGATCTCGGGTGCGCTGCTGATCAGGCCAAGGCGGTCACGGAACCACTGGACCAGTGCGCCGGTGACGGCGATCGGGCCTTCCAGGGCGTACACGGTGGGCTGGTTCGCGATCTTGTACGCGACGGTGGTGAGCAGCCCGTGCCGGGACCGTACGAGATCGGTGCCGGTGTTCATCACCAGGAAACTGCCGGTCCCGTAGGTGCACTTCGCCTCGCCGGGCGAGAAGCAGGTCTGTCCGAACAGTGCGGCCTGCTGATCGCCGAGGGCCGCGGTGATACCGACGCCCGGAAGCACCGAACGGGCCTCGCCGTAGGTCTCCATCGAGGGCCGGATCTCCGGGAGCATCACACGCGGGATCCCGAAGAACTCCATCAGCTCCTCGTCCCACTCCAGGGTGCGGATGTTCATGAGCATGGTGCGGCTCGCGTTGGTGGCGTCGGTGATGTGCAGACCCCCTTCCGGACCGCCCGTCAGGTTCCAGATCAGCCAGCTCTCCACGGTGCCGAACAGCACCTCCCCGTCCTGGGCACGCTGCTCCAGCCCTTCCACGTGGTCGAACAGCCAGCGGATGCGGGGCGCGGAGAAGTAGGTCGAAGGCGGAAGGCAGCAGCGCTCGAGGAAGAAGTCGTCCCCCGGCTCGTGTCTCAGCTCCTCGATGAGCTGGGCCGTGCGGATGTCCTGCCAGACGACCGCCTTGCCGAGCGGGACGCCGGTCCGCCGGTCCCAGAGCACGGCCGTCTCGCGCTGGTTGGCGATGCCGATGGCGGCGATCTGCCCGACGTCAATGCCGACGTTGGACACCGTCTCCGGCACGATGCGCTCCAGATTGCGCCAGATCTCCAGGGCATCGTGCTCGACCCAGCCGGGCCGGGGAAAGTACTGCTGATGCTCTCGCTGGACCACCGACACAAGTCGGCCGCGATGGTCGAACAGGATGCATCGCGTGGAGGTGGTCCCCTGGTCGATGGACATCACATACCGTTCAACCATGATCGGGTCTGCCTTCCGATGCGTCGCGGCGGCGCCGGGACCTACCAGCGAGCCGCGCCCAGGTCTCTGGAGATCGCCCGCGCTGCCTCCCGCAGCAAGGTGATCAGGGGGGGGTGCGGCCGGCCCTGGCTGTCGCAGATCCGCTCGACCGGGCCGGACACGCCGAGAGCGCCCACCACGAGACCGCCGTGCCCGCGGATCGGCGCGGCGACTCCGGCCTCACCCATGGTCATTTCCTGCACCTCGGCGGCCCAGCCCAGCTCCCGGATCTCCGCGAGCGCCCGGTTGAGCTCCTCCGGGAGCACAACGGTGTGCCGGGTGTAGGCCTCCAGTCCGGCCGCCAGTAGCGGCTCGACGGGCTCGGCGCCGAAGGCGAGCAGGACCTTGCCCAGCGAGGAGGCGTGCAGCGGCAGCAGCGTGCCCACGTCCAGGGTCTGGAGGGTGTCGTCCGGCCGGAAGACGTGGTGCACCACGAGCACCCGGCCTTCGAGCGGCGTCCCCAGCCGTACGGCCTCCCCGCTCCGGGCGGCCAGGGCGTCGGCCCAGTTGATGGAGCGCGACCGCAGCTCGTTGACGTCCAGATAGCTGGTGCCCAGATGCAGCAGTGCGGCTCCCAGCTGGTATTTCCCCGTCGTCGCGTCCTGCTCCACGAAGTCCACGTGCTGCAGGGTGCGCAGGATGCCGTGCGCGGTGCCCTTGGCCAGACCCAGGGACGACGCCACCTCGCCGAGGCCCAGCCGACGCGGACCGCCGGCGAGCAGACGAAGGATCGCCGCCGCCCTCTCTATGGACTGGACCGGGCCGGCCATGAAGCGATCATAATGCGGATCGGGCTCCGCTTCAGGACGGCATTCGGTAATGCCGACCCCTGTTCATTGACCCGGCCCGTTTCCCTCTTTAGCGTGCCATAACGCCCGGCATCCGACCGGCTTCGCGGCCCGGAAGAGGAGGGCACATGACAGTAGCGCAGCTCAATGCAGCGCCTGGCGAGGGAGTGGAGTACGTCCTTCCGCTCCCGCATGCCTCCAAGGCCGTCTCGGCCGTGCGCCACCGTGCGGACGCGATCCTCACCCACTGGAACCTGTCCGCGGGCGCGGCGGAAGACGCGCTCCTGGTGATCCAGGAGCTGCTCACCAATGCGGTCGTCCACGCCCTGCCACCCGCCACGCTGCGGCTGTCCAAGGTCCTGGTGGACGGGCACAGGGCCATCCGGGTCGAAGTCACCGACATGGGGCCCGCGGCCTCCGCCGGACCGCCGGTTTCGACGATCGATCCCGACGAGCACGGCCGGGGCCTGTGCATCGTCACCGCACTGTCGGTGCGGTGCGGTGTGGCGGTGCACTCCGGGAGCACCAGCCGGTGGGCGGAGGTGCTCGTGGGGTGACAGTGCCATAAGAAGAACGACGCAGGCCTGCACCCCGTCGCCAGCCCAGCCGGATGAACACCGTCCGGAGCCGTCCGGCTCCGGACGCCGAACGGTCGGCATCGCGCCTTGCCCAGGGCGCGTACGGTCACGGTTGCGCCGGGACCGCCTTGCGGAGGGCCGCGATGCAGGTGCCGATGGCGGCCTGGAGCTCCTCGAGGCGCTGGAGCATGTCGTCCTCGTAGAGGTCGTCCAAGTCGTCCACGTCGTCCAGGGTGAGCTCCTCGAAGACCTTCGTCGCCCGTTGCAGGCCGCTGTAGAACTTCGTACGGCGTTCCTTCAGCCGCAGCTCGGGGTCGGCCTCGACGGCCTGCACGACGAGTTCCCTGACCGAGTCGTACGCCTCGGTGGCCCACGTCCCGGCCTCTTCGCCGTCGTCCAGCTCGTCGATGAGGGACAGATGGCGCTCGGCCTCCGCACGGAGCTCGGGAGGTGCGTCGATCGTCTGTCCGGCCGGGGTCCTGACCTGGCCCTTCTCGGCGATCTGCCGTACGTAGCCGATTCGGTCGGCAGCCCGGCTCTCGGTGGCCACCGCCTTCTTCAGCTCGTCCGTACGGGCGATGTCACGGGCCAGCTCGGTCTGCAGGACGGGGTCTTCCTTCAGCCGGTCGAGGAGCGCGGCGCGCGCCGTGCCGGCCGTCGCGGGGTCGGCGAGGATCGCCGCACGCAGCGCGGTGGGGTTCTCGGCGACCTCCAGCGCCTTGGTCGGCCGGATGCCCTCGGCCTCGGCCGCCGCCGCGATGGCGGTGCCGCGCTCGGAGGCGGCGCCGGAGCGGGAGGTGTAGTAGTCGTGCCACATGTCGGAGTCCGGCAGTTCGATCTCCTGGCCCGGGACCAGGATCTCGAAGTGGGGTACCAGGCCGTCGTCGGCCGCCTTGTCCCAGGCCTTGTAGTAGCGCATGACCCGCTCCGCCGAGCACCCGGCCAGCTCGGCGAAGCGCTTGGCGGAGATCTTCGGGCTCTGCCCCGCAGGCTGCCCGCCGGGCCGGACGCTGCGCGCGACCTTCAGGGCGAACGCCCAGCCGCCGGTCCGCGCGTACACGCCGAACTCACGGGCGTCGCGCACCACGGTCTCGGCCACCTCGGACTCCGCGGGGGCAGGCGCCCCGGCTTCTCCGTCCGCTCCCGGTTCGACCCAGAAGCCGTCGCCGGAGGCCACCCCGGCGGCAGGCGGCGTCTCCTGCGCGGGCTTCTCGTCGTCGGGCGAACCCGCCGCCCCGGACGGGTCGATCGCTACGGTCACTGAAACTCTCCCGGGCACTAGCGGACTGTGGGGAACCCGAGCGAGCAGCCTATATGAGTCCCTTGCGACGGCTTTGCGCCTCCGTCCCTTCCACCGGTCGGCCGCGAGGGTCCGGTGCGGCGATGCACCCGCCTCAACGGAGGCATGTCCGGCGTGGAATACCGCGCATCGGGTACCCGTTGGGCTCTGCTGTGACCGAGTGGTTCACGAGCAGCGTGCGGCACCGGGTACGGAGGGAACGCAAGCGATGGGCGAGGTCACGAACGCGGACGGCGGCAACTCCCTGAAGGGAACCGTCGGGCGGTACGGCATCTGGAGCACGGGACTGCGTTCGGAGGACCCGGCACGGCACGGCGAACTGACCGAAGCCGCCGCGGAACTCGAGGAACTCGGCTTCGGCGCCGTCTGGCTGGGCGGCAGCAGCGGCATCCAGCACGCCGTCCCACTGATCGAGGCGACCTCACGCCTCGTCGTGGCGACCGGTATCCAGAGCATTTGGCAGTACGAGGCGGCCGAGACCGCGGCGCGCTTCCAGGAGCTGGAGCGGACCCGGCCCGGGCGCTTCCTGCTCGGACTCGGCGTCAGCCACCCCAAACTGACGGACCAGTACCGCCGCCCCTACAAGGCCATGGTCGAGTACCTGGACGCACTCGACACCGCCGGCGTCCCCGCCGGGCGCCGTGTCCTGGCCGCGCTCGGCCCGAAGATGCTGGAGCTCTCCCGCGACCGCGCCGCCGGCTCCCACCCGTACCTGATGCCGCCCGAACACACCGCCACGGCCCGTGAGATCCTCGGCGACGCGCCGCTTCTCGCGCCGGAGACGAAGGTGGTCCTGGACACGGATCCCGACAGCGCGAGGACGACGGCCCGCGGTGTCCTCGACTTCTACCTGGGTCTGCCGAACTACACGAACTCCCTTCTCCGGTTCGGCTTCAGCGAGGACGACTTCGACAACGGCGGCAGCGACCGCCTGGTCGACGCGCTGTTCGCCTGGGGGGACGACGACCGGATCCGGGAACATGTCGGGGCCTTCCACCGGGCGGGCGCGGACCACGTGGCCCTTCAGGTGGTCGAGGACGGGCCGCCTGACTCGCTCCCCCGGGCCGCCTGGCGGCGCCTTGCGGAGCTACTGCGCTGACGGCCGTACGAACCCGCCGCGTTGTCAGTGGTGCGGCCTACTGTGGGGTGCGCACAGAATCCGCGACCACAACGGAGTTCCCATGACGACCCTCCCCGACCGGCCGCACACCGCCCTGCTCGTGATCGACGTCCAGAACGGGGTGGTGGCGGGCACCCACAACCGCGACACCATGATCGCGAACATCAACTCCCTGCTCGACAAGGCGCGCGCGCAGGACGTGCCGGTGGTCTGGGTGCAGCACTCCGACGACCAGCTCAAGCGGGACAGCGAGAGCTGGCAGTACGTGCCCGAATTGGTCCGCCGCGACGAGGAGCCCCTCGTGCACAAGCTCTACGGCGACTCGTTCGAGGACACCGAGCTGGAGGCGGTGCTCGCCGAGCACGGTGTGGGCCGGCTCGTCGTCACGGGTGCCCAGACCGACATGTGCATCCGTTCCACCCTCCACGGTGCCCTGGTCCGCGGGTACGACGCGACACTGGTCGGCGACGCGCACACGACGGAGAACCTCACCGAGTACGGTGCGCCGTCCCCGGAACAGGTGATCGCGCACACCAATCTCTACTGGACGTGGCAGAGCGCACCGGGGCGCCGCGGCGGGACCGTGGATACGGCCGAGGTGACCTTCGAGCCGCTCAGCGCGGGCTGAGCGACCGCCGGGCGGTGCGGGAGCTGCGGGGGCCACCATTCGCGAAAAAGGGCCCCCGCAGGCTCTCACCTGCGAAGACCCTCCGCACCGTCGGGACGACAGGATTTGAACCTGCGACCCCTTGACCCCCAGTCAAGTGCGCTACCAAGCTGCGCCACGTCCCGGTGCGCTCCCGCGGTGATCCGCGTGATCGCGCAACAGCACCTTACCCCACGGCAGGAACTGCCCGGCGAAGAGCGGGAGGCGCGGGACAATCGGGGTATGGGCGAGGCATCAGGAGTTCGGGCGGACCGGGGACGTGACCGGGACACGGAGGGCCGGGCCCGCAACGCGCGGCCGCGGGACGGTCTCGGGCGGCCCCTGCCGTACGGCGCGCAGGGCGTGGCGCGCCAGCCGGAGGGAGTCGTACGCACGCCCCTCGACAGCGTCGCGGAGGCCCAGGCCCTGCTGGACGAAGGGAAGCCGTTCCACGCGCACGAGGTCTTCGAGGACGCCTGGAAGTCGGGTCCCGACGAGGAGCGCGCGTTGTGGCGGGGGCTGGCCCAGCTGGCGGTCGGCCTCACTCACGCGGCCCGCGGCAATACGACCGGCGGCGCCCGGCTGCTGCGGCGCGGCGCCGGGGCCGTCCACGCGTGGGCGGCGGAGACCGGACAGGACCGGCCGTATGGCATGGCGATAGCAGAACTGCTCGTCTGGGCAGAGGAGTTGGCCACGGTGGCGGAGCGGGAGGCGGCCCCGGTTGACGCCCGGGCATGGGCTCCGCGGCTGCGCGGCAAGCAGTCCTAGACCGGGCTGCGCCAGGGGCGTGCGCAGGCTGCCGAGGGCGTACGGCAGACTCGGGGCGTGCGAAAGATTCATGTCATCGGCATCGGAGCGGGCGACCCCGACCAGCTGACTCTCCAGGCGGTCAAGGCGCTCAAGACCACCGACGTGTTCTTCATCCTCGACAAGGGCGAGATGAAGTCGGACCTGGTCCAGCTGCGACGCGACATTCTCGAGGCACACGTTCCGCAGGGTACGTACCGCATGGTCGAGGCGCGCGACCCGGAGCGCGACCGGTCCGCAGGCGGCGCCGCCTACTCCCCCGCCGTCGGCGACTGGCGGTCGGCACGTGCCGGGATCTACGAGCGGCTCATCATGGAGGAGCTCGGCGAGGACGAGAGCGGTGCGTTTCTGGTGTGGGGCGACCCGGCGCTCTACGACAGCACGCTCGGCATTCTGCAGGAGGTGCTGGACCGGGGTGCGGTGACGTTCGCGTACGACGTCGTACCGGGCATCAGCAGCGTCTCGGCGCTCGTCGCGAGGCATCGCACAGGGCTCAACCGGGTGGCCCGGCCCGTCCAGATCACCACGGGACGGCGCCTCGCGGAGGGCTTCCCGGAGGGCGTCGACGACGTGGTCGTGATGCTCGACGCGCACCAGGGCTTCCGGCAGTACGCCGACCAGGACATCGACATCTACTGGGGCGCTTATATCGGCACCCCGGACGAGATCCTCGTCTCGGGTCCCCTCGCGGAGGCGGCCGACCGCATCGAGCGCCTGCGCGCTGAGGCCCGCGAGCGCAAGGGCTGGATCATGGACACCTATCTGCTGCGCAGGCACCGGCGGGACTAGCGGACGCGCCCTCGCGCGAGACCCGGATGACGGATCCGCGGGCCGTCACCCCGCGTCCGTCCTCACGGGCCGAACCCCAGCCGGGCGAGAACTCCGGGCACGTCGGGGACCGCGATCACGCCGTCCGGCAGGGGTGGACGGCGGACGAGCACCACGGGGAGCCCGAGGTCCCGCGCGGCCGTGAGTTTGGCCGCCGTCGCCGCTCCCCCGCTGTCCTTCGTCACGAGCACGTCGATGCGGTGCTCGCGCAGCAACGCGGTCTCGTCCTCGACCGTGAACGGCCCCCGGGCCGGCAGCACCTCCGAGTGCGGCGGCAGGGGAGGCTCCGGCGGCTCCACCGACCGTACGACGAAGTGCAGGTCCGTCAGGTGCGCGAAGGCCGCGAGACCCAGCCGGCCGGTGGTGAGGAACACCCGCGGGCCGAGCGTGGTGAGCAGGGCCGCCGCGTCCGCGAGCGAGGCGACCTCGTGCCGGCGGTCGCCGGGGACCGCGCTCCAGCCGGGCCGGCGCAGCACCACTGCGGGCACACCGGTGGCCGCGGCGGCCCGAGCCGCGTTCGCCGTGATACGGGCGGCGAACGGGTGCGTGGCGTCGACCAGCGCGTCCACCTGGTGTTCGCGGAGCCAGGCGGCCAGCCCGTCCGCGCCGCCGAAGCCTCCGATCCGTACGTCGCCGTCGAGCGGGCCCGGCCGGGACACCCGGCCGGCCAGGGACGTGGTGACCCGGACTCCGGGCCGGGCGGCGAGCGAAGCGGCGAGTTCGCGCGCCTCGGTGGTACCGCCGAGGATCAGCACGTGGGGGGACATGGGTCCGAGGTTACGGGCAGGCCGGAGCCCCTCCAGCGGGTCCCCGCCGCAGGCGGTCCGGCCGTGCCGTCTCGCGCACGGGGTACGGCGGTCCGGCAGTGCTCTCGCTATCGTCCTGCCATGGATGCAGTGCGTGCCGTCCTCATCGACATCGACGGCGTCCTCACCGTCTCGTGGCGGCCGCTGCCAGGCGCGGTCGAGGCGCTGGGGCACATCCGCGAGTCGGGGCTGGCCGTCGCTCTGCTCACCAACACCACGTCCCGCACCCGTGCGTCGATCGCCGGGACCCTTTCCGACGCCGGCTTCCCCGTGACGGCCGACGACATCCTGACCGCGCCCGCCGCCACCGCCGCGTATCTCGCCGAGCACTGTCCCGGGGCGCGCTGCTCACTGCTCAACAGCGGCGACATCCGGGAGGACCTCGCCGGTGTCCGCTTCGTCGAGGACGTCGAGGATGCGGTCGCGGATGCGGTGGTCGTCGGCGGCGCGGGTCCCGGGTTCGACTATGGGGCGCTCAACCGCGCCTTCGGCCACCTCCAGCGGGGTGCGCGGCTGGTCGCGATGCACCGCAACCTGTACTGGCGCACCGAGCGCGGTCTGCAGCTCGACTCGGGCGCGTTCCTGCTGGGCCTGGAGAAGGCCGCGGGTACGGAGGCCGAGGTGACCGGCAAGCCGTCACCCGCGTTCTTCGAGGCGGCACTGGCGCACGTAGGGGCCGGCGCCGACCAGGCGCTGATGGTCGGCGACGACGTCGAGACCGATGTCCTCGCGGCCCAGCGCGCCGGGATCACCGGGGTCCTCGTCCGGACGGGCAAGTATCTGCGGCAGACGCTTCGGGCCGCGAGCGGCGAGCCCGACCACGTCATCGACTCCTTCGCCGACCTTCCCACGCTGCTTGGGCAGTCCGGCGGCCGCGCTCAGCGCAGCAGCAGCTGAACGGCGCCCAGCACCGTCGCCGCGATCACCAGCTGCTCGAACAGCCGCTGATCGATGCGGTTCACCGCCCACTTGCCGAGGAGCGCCCCCGGCACCACGAACACGGCGAGGGCCGCGTCCAGCAGCAGCGAGCGGCCGTCGATCAGACCGAGTCCCGCGCTGAAGGGCAGCTTGGAGACGTTGACGATCAGGAAGAAGAAGGCCGAGGTGCCGAGGAAGCCGAGTTTGCGGAATCCGGCGGAAAGGAGATACATCGACATGACCGGGCCGCCCGCGTTCGCCACCATCGTGGTGAAACCACCGAGGACGCCGTAGGAACGGGCCTTGGCCCGGCCGGCGCCTGTGGTCACCTCGTCGGGTTCCTCGTCCCCGCGGGCACTGCGGCGCCGCCACACCGTGATCGCCGCCATCAGCAGCAGGATGGCGCCGATCGACGTCCGCACGATGCCGTCGTCGGCCCACACCAGGAAGAGCGTGCCGAGGACGACACCCGCGGCGACCGCCGGGAACAGGCGCCACAGGGTCGGCCAGTGGGCGTGTCTTCGGTAGGTGAGGACGGCGAGCACATCGCCGACGATCAGGATGGGCAGCAGAACGCCGGTCGAGGCGCGGGCCGGCAGCACCGCGGCGAAGATGGCGAGGCTGACCGTGTTGGCGCCGCTCACGGCGGTCTTGGAGAAGCCGACGAGGAGTGCTGCGGTGGCCAGCGCGGCGAAGCCCCACAGGGATATGTCCCAGAGCGTGATCGTATTCATGCGAGGACCGATGCTATGTCCGGACAAGTGCCGGGCGTAAGGACCGTCTCGCCTGGTGGCCCCTGCACGCGCGCGGCTAGCGCGTCTGTGTGTACCGCGCCCGCAGTTCCCGCTTGAGGACCTTCATGCTCGGTCCTAGGGGCAGCGCGTCCGTGAACTCCACACGGCGCGGATACTTGTGCCGCCCCAGGTGCTCCTTGGACCACTCGGTGACGGCGGCCGCGTCGAGTGCCGCGCCCGGCGCGGGGACCACGACGGCGCAGACCTCCTCCCCGTGGAGTTCGTCCGGCAGGCCGATGACGGCGACCTGGGCGATGCCGGGGCAGCGCAGGAGCACCTCCTCGACCTCACGCGGGTAGACGTTGTAGCCGCCGCGGATGATGACGTCCTTCTTGCGGTCGACGATCCTGAGGAAGCCCTCGTCGTCCTTGATGCCGAGGTCGCCGGTGCGCAGCCAGCCGTCGACGAGCGCCTCCGCGGTGGCCTCGGGGCGGCCGAGGTAGCCGGAGAAGACGTTGTGCCCGCGGATGACGACCTCGCCCAGTTCACCGGCCGGCAGGAGTTCGATGCGGCCCTCGACCTCCGCACGGGCGATCTCCACGTCGACGCCCCACAGCGGATGGCCGATCGTGCCCGGCTTGGTGCCGAACCACGGCTGGTTCACGGTCGCGGTCGGCGAGGTCTCCGACAGCCCGTACCCCTCGTAGATCCTCGCGCCGTACGCCTCCTCGAAGCGTTCCAGCACCGCGCCGGGGAGCGAGGCGCCGCCGGAGATGCACACGCGCAGCTCGGGCAGGACGTCGGCGTCGGCCGCGGCGGCCGCCAGGGACACGAACATGGTCGGCACGCCGTGGAAGGTGTTGACGCCCTCCTTGACCATCAGCTCGATGGCCCGCGCCGCGTCGAAGCGCGGCAGCAGGACGAGCGTGGCCCCGGCCCGCCAGGTGGAGTTCATCGACACGGTCTGCCCGAAGGCGTGGAAGAGCGGCAGCGCGCCCAGCGCGATGTCGTCGGCGTGGATGTCGTTGGCGTCGAAGGCGTTGACGGTCGCGTTCATCACCAGGTTGAAGTGGCTGAGCATGGCGCCCTTGGGCACGCCGGTGGTGCCGCTGGTGTAGAAGACGACGGCGGGGTCGTCGGCGGCGCGGGTGACGTACGACGGCAGCGGTTCGGCGTCCGCCGCCAGCTTCTCCAACTCGGCGCCCAGGGTGACCACCTGGACTCCGACGGCCTGTGCGGCGGCCGTTCCCGTCTCCGCCTGCGCCGGGTGGCACAGCAGGAGCGTGGCGCCGCTGTCCTTCAGGACGTGCTGGACCTCCTCCGCCGACAGCAGCAGGTGGACCGGGACGATGACTCCTCCGGCAGCCGCGATCGCGTAGTACGCATGCGGGAACTCGGCGGTGTTCGGCGCCATCAGGGCGACCCGGTCCCCCGGCCGGACGCCGAGCCCGACCAGCGCCCCGGCCTGCGCGCGGGCCCGCTGCCACACCTGGGCGAAGGTCAGGCGCAGGTCGCCCTCGACAAGGGCGGTCCGGTCGGGGCGGCGCCGGGCGTTCTCGGCGAGGATCGTGGCGAGGGACAGGGTGGCCATGGAGGTGGTGCTCCGTTTCCTTGCGGCGCTGCTTTGTTGAATTGCCTTGCGGGGAGCCCCCGTTGAGGTACGAATCAGTGCCTCTCGACCAGCACCGCGCTCCCCTGCCCCACGCCCACGCACATCGTGGCCAGCCCGCGGGCGGTGCCCGTGCGGCGCATTCGGTGCAGGAGAGTGGTGAGGATACGGGCGCCGGAACAGCCGAGCGGGTGGCCGAGGGCGATGGCGCCGCCGGTCGGGTTGACGAGATCCGGGTCGATGCCGAGGCGGTCGACGCAGGCGAGGGCCTGGGCCGCGAACGCCTCGTTGAACTCGGCCTCCTGGATGTCGCCGATCGTCCAGCCGACACGGGCGAGAGCCTTCTCGGTGGCGGGGACCGGGCCGATGCCCATGATGTCCGGGTGGACGCCGGCCGAGGCGCCGGCGACGTACTGGCCGAGGGACTCGAGGCCCAGCTCGTCCAGGGCCTCCTCGCTGACGAGCAGAAGTGCGGCCGCGCCGTCGTTCATGGGCGAGGCGTTGCCGGCGGTGACGGTGCCGCCCTGGCGGAACACGGGCTTGAGGCGGGCGAGCTTCTCGTACGACGTGTCCTCGCGCACGCACTCGTCGGCGGCGACGACGACACCGTCCGGCCTGGTCACGGGCAGCAGTTCGGCGTCGAAGAAACCGTTCTTGCGGGCGTCGGCGGCCCTCCGGTGGCTGCGCAGCGCGAAGTCGTCCTGGCGTTCGCGGGGAACGCCGTACCGCTCGGCGACCTCCTCGGCGGTCTCGCCCATGGACAGCAGTCCGTGGAGGTCCCTCATCGCCGGGTTCACCAGGCGCCAGCCGAGCCGGGTGTCGGCCGTCTCGATGCGGTTCGGGAGGGCCTCGTCCGGCCGGGGCAGCACGAAGGGCGCACGGCTCATGGACTCGGAGCCGCCCGCGATCACGATGTCGGCCTCGCCCGCGGCGATGGTACGGGCGGCCATGGTGACCGCTTCCAGGCCGGAGGCGCACAGCCGGTTGACCGTGGCACCGGGCACGGACTCGGGCAGGCCGGCGAGGAGGACGGCCATCCGGGCGACGTTGCGGTTGTCCTCGCCGGCCTGGTTGGCGGCGCCCCAGTAGACGTCGTCGACGCGGGCCGGGTCGAGTGCGGGCGCATCGGCGACCAGGCCGCGGATCACGGTCGCGGCCAGGTCGTCGGGCCGTACGGAGGACAGGGCGCCGCGCAGCTTGCCGATGGGGGTGCGGCGGGCTGCCGCGAAGTGGACGGTACGCACGACGGAACTCCCGGCTGCCCTCGACGGTTAATTAGCACTGCTAGTTTTTGACTATAGACCGCCGACCGCTCACTGGGAAGATCCCAGCCATCCTGCGCAGGAGCTGCCGCAGCCGGGTTTCGCCCCATCCGTCCCGGGCACCCGGGCGCCCATGGAGTGGTTGCGGCACGCGGCATGCGTGGGTGAGGACCCCGAGTTGTTCTTCCCCGTCGGATCGACGGGCCCGTATCTGGTGGAGACCGCCGCCGCCAAGCGAGTGTGCCGCCGCTGTCCGGTGATGGCCGAGTGCCTGGACTGGGCGCTGCGCACCGGGCAGACGGCGGGCGTGTGGGGCGGCACCGACGAGAAGGAACGTGCCCGGCTGCTGCGGACCACGAAGCACCGATCGACGACAAGGAGAAGCACACGATGACCGTGGTGCACAGCACTCTGCCCGAGCCCGCCCGGCGCATCACCGGCCAGGCCCCGCAGGACACCCTGGTGGATCTGCTCGGGCTCTCCCTCGTCGGGAAGCAGGCCCACTGGAACATCGTCGGGCCGAGGTTCCGGTCGATCCACCTCCAGCTCGACGAGGTGGTCGACACGGCCCGCTCGTATGCGGACACCGTGGCCGAGCGTGCGGCCGCGCTCGGGGTCACTCCGGACGGCCGCCCGGAGACCGTCGCCTCCGCCTTCGGCCTGCCCGTGACGAAGGCGGGCTGGTTGCGGGACACCGAGGTCGTGGGACTGATGGTGGAGTCGCTGGAAGCCGCGATCGGGCGGCCGCGCGAGCGGATCGAGGCCACCGAGAAGGCGGATCCGGTCACTCAGGACCCGCTGATCGGGCTCACGGCCGAACTGGAGAAGCAGCGCTGGATGTTCGAGGCCGAGAACTGGCCGCGCGAGGACTGAGGCGCGCCAGGACCGAGACATGCGGAGAGCAGACGGAACCGCCGGGCGCGAGAGGAGTACGCCATGACCGACGCCCTGGAACTGGACGCGCTGTGGGACGAGTTCCACAGCGTGGTGAACATGACGTCCCAGGAACTCGCGGCCTGGCTGCGGGTCCAGGACGCCGGCGAGGACACGGAACCGCTGCCCGACCAGGCGGGAGACCCCACCGGGCAGCATGTCCTGGCCATCCTGCAGAAGCGGCGCATGGATCTCACCGACGACGACGTCAGGGTGATGTACGAGGTCGTGGACACGGTGACCGCAGAGCAGGACCGGTACGACGAGCCGGAGGCCATGGAGGGCGACCGCCGTCATCGCCTGATGGCCATCGGCCACGACCCGCTCAAACCGTCGGGGTGAGGCCGCCGTGAACCGGGGCGACAGCGCGGCCCGCGTCATGGGGGAACTCATCTCGGAACACGGCCGCACCTACGCCGAAGAGGCAGGCATCCAGCTCAAGGACGCCCCTCAGCCGCTCTACCGGCTGCTGCTCATGGCCGTGCTGCTGAGCGCCCGCATCCGTGGGTCGATCGCACTGGCCACGGTGCGGGCGCTGCACGAGGCGGGCCTGCGGGATCCGCGGCGCATGGCCGGGGCCGACTGGCAGGAGCGGGTCGACGCGCTGGGACGGGGCGGCTACCGGCGCTACGACGAGCGGACGGCGACCCAGCTGGGCGACGGTGCGGAACTGCTGCTGGAGCGTTGGGGAGGCGATCTGCGGCACCTGCGGGAGGAGGCCGACGGCGACGTCTCCGCCCTGCGCCGACTGCTGCAGGAGATACCGGGGATCGGTCCGGCCGGCGCGGACATCTTCCTGCGCGAAGTACAACGGGTCTGGCCGGAGGTGGCTCCCTACCTGGACGACAAGGCCCTGTCCGGAGCGGAGCGCCTCGGACTGCCCAAGGACCCGGAGATGCTGGCGGCGCTCGCCGAGGACACCGAACCGGCCGTGCTCGCCGCCGCGTTGGTGCGCGCGGCACTCGACAAGGAGATGGCACAGGAAGTCCAGCGGCACGCCGGGTAGCACCGGCCGGCCATCCGCGCAGCGGGCCCGTCGCCTGGCCCCGCTTGCGTTCACCGGAGCCGTCGCGCTCCGCCGCAGCCACTGACCGGCCACTTCGGAAGGGCCGCCGCGCAGCAAACGGCGGCCCTTCCGTATGGCACATCGCGACGCTCGGGTTACTCTTGCGGCCGTACCGGACACGGGGTGCCCCATCTGCGGGCTGAGATCACACCCGTTGAACCTGAACCAGTTCGTACTGGCGGAGGGATGTCTTTCATGCCATTGGCGCATGTTTCCGGCGGGCTGCCCGCCGACGGCCGACGGGCCGTCTTCGACGGGCGGATGCCCACCGCTCCCGGCGACCTCAGGGTCGAGGGCCACGGCATCGAACCGGTCCCCGAGAGCAACCGCTACGGCGGCGCGGGGCGGCTGTTCACCGTGTGGTTCGCCCCCAATCTGACGATGACCGGTGTGTTCACCGGGACCATCGGCATCACCCTCGGGCTCGACTTCACCACCGCGCTCGCCGCCGTCGTCCTCGGCACCGTGCTCGGCGCGGTGCCCACCGCCTACCTCGGCACCTGGGGCAGCCGCACCGGCGCCGCCCAGCTCCCCCTGGCCCGGCTGGCCTTCGGGCGTGCGGTCGTCCTGCCCGGGGTGCTGCAGTGGCTGTCCTCGGTCGCCTGGGACGCGCTGATCGGGCTGTTCGGCGGGGACGCGCTGGCACGGCTGTGCGGCTGGCCGTTCTGGCTCGGCGTCCTGGTCATGATGCTGGGGCAGGGAGCGCTCGGGGTCCTTGGCTACGAGGCGATCCACCGGCTCCAGATCGTCATGACCTTTGTGCTCGCGGCCGCCTTCGCCCTGATCGCCGTGCGCATGCCGGCCGACGTCCACCTCGCCACGAGCGGCAGCGCGCACGGTGCCGACCGGGCCGGCGCCTTCGTGCTGACCAGCACCATCGCGCTCAGCCTGACCCTGTCCTGGGCCCCCTACGCCAGCGACTTCAGCCGCTATCTGCCGAGCACCACCTCCCGGTCCCGGATGTTCTGGTGCACGCTGCTCGGCCTCGTGGTGTCCTTCCTGGCCGTGCAGGTCCTCGGCCTGTGGGGCGCCTCTGCGCTGACCGACCAGACGGCCGCCGGGGTGGACAAGCTGCTGGGCGGGGGCGCACCGGGCGCGTTCGGGCTGCTGGCCGTGGGGCTGGCCGCACTGTGCAGCAACGCCATGAACGACTACAGCGGTTCCCTGGCGCTGCAGACCGTGGGTGTGCGCGTGCCGCGTCCCGTGGCGGCCGCGCTCGCCGCGTCGCTCGGCTTCCCGCTGGTGCTGTGGATGCACGCGGCCGACACCACCGCACGGTTCCAGAACGTGCTGCTGTTCGTGGGCTACTGGATCCCGGGATTCGTGGCGATCGTGGTCGTCGACTGGCTGGTACGGCGCGGTTCGGTCACCGATCTCGTCGCCGAGTCGGCCTGGCCGCGGTCCATGTGGCCGCCGCTGCTGGCCTTCGCCGGTGCGTTCGCCGCGGCGGTGCCGTTCATGGACACCGGCCTGTACGTGGGCCCCGTCGCCGACGCGTTGCACGGCGCAGACATCTCGTACTACGTGGCGTTCCTGGTGGCCCTCGCCGTATACGCCCCGCTGCGCGTCCGTGAGGAGGGGCGCGCATGACGCCGCCGCGTGTTCTGACAATCGCCGGGTCCGACTCGGGAGGCGGCGCCGGCATCCAGGCCGACCTGAAGACCATGCTGGCGCTCGGCGCCCATGGGATGAGCGTGGTCACGGCGGTCACGGCGCAGAATTCCGTCGGTGTGCAGGGCGCCTGGGAGCTGCCCGTGGAAGCGGTGCGGGCCCAGTACCGCAGCGTCGTCGACGACATCGGCGTCCAGGCGGTCAAGACCGGCATGCTCGCCTCGCCCGCGCTGGTCACCACGGTGGCCGAACTGCTCGCCGACCAGGCGGCCCCGGTCGTGGTGGACCCGGTGAGCGTCTCCAAGCACGGCGACCGGCTGCTCGCCGACGACGCGCTGGACGCCGTACGGACCCGGCTGCTGCCGTGTGCGACGGTGACCACGCCGAACCTGGACGAGGTGGCCGAGCTGACCGGCGTCACGGTGAAGGACGAGCCGGGCATGCGCGAGGCGGCCCGGCGCCTGCTGTCGTACGGGACCCGGTGGGTGCTCGTGAAGGGCGGGCACCTGGCCGGTGAGGCCGTGGATCTGCTGACCGACGGCCACGAGGAGCACTGGCTGCGCGCCCCGCGCCACGACAACCGCCACACCCATGGCACGGGCTGCACGCTCGCCTCGGCGGTCGCGGTGGGGCTCGCCCAGGGCCTCGCGGTGCCGGAGGCGGTGCAGCGGGCCAAGGACTACGTCACGGAGGCGATCGCCCAGGGCTTCGCGCTGGGCTCCGGCATCGGGCCGGTGGACCACGGATGGATGCTGCGCGGGAACATCTGAAGGGGCAGGCCTGACCGCGCTCCCGCGTCCCGTCCGGCACGCACCGATTCGAGGTATTACGGACCGGCCTGATGTGATGTAAGGGCTGCGCCGAACACCTTCCGGAAGGATCGATCCCTGAACACCGCGTTCGCCGAGGTCCTCTCCATCGTCCTCCTCGCCGCCGTACTGGCCGGCGCGGTGGTGCGTCCCTTCGGGCTGCCGGAGGCGGTCGTCGCGGTTCCGGCGGCCGGGATCGCGATCGCGACCGGTGCCATCACCCCCGCCCACGCCCAGGCGGAAGCGGAGCGTCTCGGTCCGGTGGTCGGTTTCCTGGCGGCCGTGCTGGTGCTCGCGCACTTCTGCGACCTGGAGGGGCTCTTCCGGGCGTGCGGCGCGTGCATGGCGCGTTGGGCCGCAGGACGTCCCGGGCGGCTGCTGACCGCGGTGTTCGCCCTCGCCTCGGTGATCACCGCCGTGCTCAGCCTGGACGCCACGGTCGTACTACTGACGCCCGTGGTGTTCGCGACGGCGGCCCGGATGGGGGCCCGACCCAGACCCCACCTCTACGCCTGCACGCATCTGTCGAACACGGCCTCACTGCTGCTCCCGGTCTCCAATCTCACCAATCTGCTCGCCTTCGGCGCGGCCGGGCTGAGCTTCACGCGCTTCGCCGCCCTGATGGCCCTGCCCTGGCTGGTGGCCGTCACCGCCGAGTACGTCGTCTTCCGGCGCTTCTTCCGCCGCGACCTGGACGCCGGAGCCACGGCCCAGGACCAGGGGGAGCCGCCGCGGCTGCCGCTGTTCGCGCTGGTCACGGTGGGCTGCACGCTCGCCGGGTTCGTGATCGCTTCCGCCTTCGGCGTCGACCCCGCGTGGTCGGCGCTGGCCGGGGCGCTGGTCCTGGCCGGGCGTGCGCTCGTCAGGCGCCGCGCCACCCCGCTCACGGTGGTGCGCGCGGCGGCGCCGTCCTTCCTGGCGTTCGTCCTGGCACTGGGCGTCGTCGTGCGGGCGGTGGTCGACAACGGGCTCGCGGACGCCCTCGGGCGGGTCCTCCCGGACGGGACCGGGCTGCCGGCGCTGCTGGGCGTGGCGGCCCTGGCGGCCCTGCTGGCCAACCTGATCAACAACCTGCCCGCGGTCCTGGTCCTGCTGCCGCTGGCCGTCCCGTCGGGCCCCGGCGCGGTGCTCGCCGTGCTGCTCGGCGTGAACATCGGGCCCAATCTCACCTATGCCGGCTCCCTGGCCACCCTGCTGTGGCGCCGCATCGTCCACCAGCACGAGCACACGGTCGACCTCAAGGAGTTCACCCGGCTCGGGGCGATCGCCGTACCCACCGCTCTGCTGGGCGCTGTCGCGGCGCTGTGGGTCTCCCTCCACGTCATCGGCGCCTGAGCCGCTCATGGCGCCTGGCGGACCGGGCCTCGCGAACGGCACGGAACCCGGCCGCGCGCTGAGCAACTCCCGCCCCGCCGTCCGTACCTGAGCGGGACAGCGGTACGAGACGCACCGAGCGACATCCGTTTCGCCCGGCAGACACCCGGGCGCAGTGGATCAGGACCCAAGGAGCACAGCATGCAGGCGACCGCGCAGATCGGCGTCACCGGGCTCGCGGTGATGGGCCGCAACCTGGCCCGGAACTTCGCGCGGCACGGCTACACCGTCGCCGTGCACAACCGCACCCCGGCCAGAACCAAGGCACTGGTCGAGGAGTTCGGGCACGAGGGCGCGTTCGTGGCCGCCGGGACGGCCGAGGAGTTCGTGGCGGCGCTGGAGCGGCCCCGCCGTCTGATGATCATGGTGCAGGCGGGCGCCGCGACGGACGCCGTGATCGAGGAGTTCGCCCCGCTCTTGGAGCCCGGCGACATGATCATCGACGGCGGCAACGCGCACTTCGCCGACACCCGCCGCCGTGAGCGGTCGCTGCGCGACCGCGGTATCCACTTCGTCGGCGCGGGCGTCTCCGGTGGCGAGGAGGGCGCGCTGCACGGTCCCAGCATCATGCCCGGTGGTTCGGCCGAGTCGTACGCCTCGCTCGGTCCGATGTTCGAGAAGATCAGCGCGAAGGTCGACGGCGAGCCCTGCACCACGCACATCGGCACCGACGGCGCCGGGCACTTCGTGAAGATGGTCCACAACGGCATCGAGTACGCCGACATGCAGCTGATCGGTGAGGCGTACGACCTGCTGCGCCAGGTGGCCGGGTTCTCCCCCGCGGCGATCGCCGAGATCTTCCGGGAGTGGAACAAGGGGCGCCTCGACTCGTATCTGATCGAGATCACAGCCGAGGTGCTGTCGCATGTGGACGCCGCGACCGGTGAGCCGTTCGTGGACGTCGTGGCGGACGCCGCGGGGCAGAAGGGCACCGGGCGCTGGACCGTGCAGACCGCGCTGGAGCTGGGCTCCCCGGTGACCGCCATCGCCCAGGCCACGTTCGCCCGTGCCGCCTCGGGCCAGTCCGCGCTGCGCGCCGCCTACCGCGGCCTTCCCGGCGGCTCCGGCACGGACCTGACCCCGTACGAGGCGGAGCGGTTCACCGTGCAGGTGGAGCAGGCCCTGTACGCGTCGAAGGTGATCGCCTACGACCAGGGCTGGAAGATGATTCTGGACGCCGCCGACGAGTTCGCGTGGAAGATCGATCTCGGGGCGGTCGCGAAGATCTGGCGTGGCGGGTGCATCATCCGGGCGGCCTTCCTCGACCGGATCCGGGCCGCCTACGCCACGGATCCGGGTCTGGTCAGCCTGCTGTCCGACGCGGGCTTCGCGGGGGAGATCACGGACGCCCAGGTGCCGTGGCGCGAGGTGATCGCCATCGCGGCCCGCCGGGGCGTGCCGGTGCCCGCGTTCTCCGCCGCGCTGTCGTACTACGACTCCCTGCGCGCCGATCGTCTGCCGGCCGCGCTCACCCAGGGACAGCGCGACTACTTCGGCGCGCACACCTATCGGCGCGTCGACCGGGACGGCAGCTTCCACACGCTCTGGGGCACGGCCGACCGCGTCGAGACCGAGGCCTGAGCGCCCGCGTCGGGCTCCCGCGGCGGGAGCCCGACGCGGCGGCCCTGCCTCCGGCACGGCGGTCGGTGGGTGAGCGGACCCGCTCGATGGGGGGAGGTGGCGTTCGTCCGGCGTTGGTGGCGAGAAACACTTACCCCCATGACTGACTCGCCACAGCTCCCCGCATGGCGGCGGCCGACCGACGGTGAGCACCGCGGGCAGGTCGCCGCGGTCATCGTGCTCATCATCGCTGCGCAGCTCGCGGAGCCCAGCCGGTTCACGCTCCGCCCTCACTGGCTGCTGCCCGCCGTGGAGGGCGCCTTCCTCGCGGTCCTGCTGTTCAGCAACCCGGGCAGGATCAACCGGGAGTCCGTCGCGCTCCGTGCCGCGTCCCTGGTCCTCGCGGCGGTCGCCAGCCTGGCCAACGCCTGGTCGCTGGTCCTGCTCGTCGCTGCTCTGCTCGGGGGACACGAACGGAGCGCCGCGGGCCCGTTGCTCCTCGTCGCGGCCGGCATCTGGGGCACCAACGTCGTGGTCTTCGCTCTGTGGTACTGGGAGTTCGACCGCGGCGGACCCGTGGCGCGGGCCCACGCCCACCACGTCCATCCCGACTTCCTCTTCCCTCAGATGCAGGCGCAGGAGCTGGTCAGCGGGGACTGGGAACCGGCCTTCTTCGACTACCTGTACGTCTCCTACACCAACGCGACCGCCTTCAGTCCCACCGACACGATGCCGCTGTCACGGTGGGCCAAGCTGCTGATGCTCATGCAGTCGGCCGTCTCCATCATGACGGTCGTACTGGTCGTGGCACGCGCGGTGAACATCATGGGCTGACCCCGGGCACGGCGAAGGCCGCTGCCGTCGCTACGGGTGGTGACGTTGTCGAGACCCGCGTACGGGTGGCGCGCGACCACGCCATCCGTACGCGGGTTGGCAACTGTTGATTCGGTTGTAGGTCACAGTGGGCCATGGAGCCCTCCACATGAGCGAGAAGGGTGACGATTGGATCTCGGCGGGGAAGGCCGCGAAGCGGCTAGGTGTTTCCACGCGGACACTGCGCCGCTACACCCTCGAAGGCGTGTTGGAGGACCGGCGTTCGCCTGGCGGCCGGCGGATCTTCCGTATCGGTGACCTTGACGTGCTGTCGCGGCGGAGGGGGCATCCTGCGCTGCCGCTGGTGGGTGGGGTGGTCCTGTACGGGCGTGTGTCGTCGCATCGGCAGCGGGCCGAGGGGGACTTGGACCGGCAGATGGTTCGGCTGCGTGAGGCGGCCGGGAGCGGATCGTGGTCGGAGAGTTCACCGACGTTGCCTCGGGGCTGTCGGACACGCGCAAGGGCCTGCGGCGTGCGCTGCGGGCCTGCCAGGCTGAGTCCGTGACGACGCTGCTCGTTACCCATGAGGAGCGGCTGGCCAGATTCGGCACCGCCATGCTGGCCGAGGTCGTACTCCCACCGTGGGGCGGCCGGTTGGAGATCGCAGGGAGTGATGAGGAGTTGGACGAGACCGGCGACGGGGACCTGGTGCGGGACATGCTGGCCATCGTCACCTCCTTCTCCGGCCGGTTGTACGGCTCCAGGTCAGCGAAGGCCCGTGCGCTGACGAGGGTGGTCAAGTCGACTGTTGCGGAAGGCGATTTGTAGGGTCAGGGTTGGCCATGTGTACTGTGTGGATGGCGAGTTGCGAGTTGAGGAAGGAGGCTTCCTTGCATCAGAACCGCGCAACGATCGAGGAAATCCGCAAGGCGCTCGGCGGCGACTGCGAGTGGGTTACTCGGCGGCTGCTCAAGCGGAAGGGAAAGCAGTTTCCTGCCCGGGAGGACATAGCGCGCTGGCATGAGGAACCACCAGGCTGGTTCCTGCTGGAGAAGCAGAAGCGATCCAGTGCCAGGGCCAAGAATCAGGCCGGCAAGGTCGCTATCGCCTGCCCCGGCTGCGGATTCTCGATCGAGGTCAAGCCCACAACAGCGCGTCGCCGGAAGGATTGGGAGGGCCTGTACTGCGG
>NZ_JBSFJX010000069.1:0-43822 GCF_053598275.1 Streptomyces sp. NPDC001156
CCTGGGGGCGAAACCCCGTTTCCTGCCCTGCTCCGCAGGGGTCCGATTCCTCCCCGGCCTGAAGGCCGGGGCGTCCTCGGAGGCATTTGGTGAACTACCCCTCCTCGACGAGGGCACCGCCGAAGCCCGGCTCCGCACCGCGCAGCGCGGCTGAAGCGCTGCCTGATCCACCGCCGAGGATCACGAGGTCGATCGTGGTCTCGGTCGTGGTGCGCGCTCGGCGCCTTCGAGTTTGCCGGCCCTCACAGCAGGATCCGGAGCGGGTGCTGGAGAACGTCCACGAACGCCTTCATCCACTCGGCCGCAGTGGCACCGTCCACCGACCGGTGGTCTACGGCGAGGGTCATTCGCAGAACGGACGCGATGTTGATCGCACCCTCGTCGACGACTGCCTCTTGCCGCACCGCACCGACGGCCAGGATCGCGGCTTGTGGCGGGTTGATGATCGCTGCGAAGTCCTCGGTGCCGTACATGCCGAGGTTGGTGATCGTGATCGTGCCTCCTTCCAGTTCGTCCTGCTGGAGCCGGCGTTCCTTCGCACGGGCGATCAGGTCCTTCGTCGCCTTGGCGACGCCGCTCATCGAGAGGGAGTCCACGCCGCGGACCACCGGGGTCACCAAACCGCCGTCGGTGGCGACGGCCACAGCGATGTCGACGTCCGAGAAGTGTCGGATCGAGGTGTCGTTCCACTGTGCGTTCATCGCGGGAACGCTCATGTGCGCGCACGCGATCGCCTTGACGAGCAGGTCGTTGATCGACACCTTCACGCCCTGGCCGGCGTTGATCTGTTTCCGCAGCTCAAGCAATGCGTCGACGCGTGTACTGGCGCGCAGATAGAAGTGCGGCGTGTTCTGCTTGCTCTCCGTCAGCCGGCGGGCGATTGCCGTCCTCATCCGCGTGTTGGGCACGTCCACGAATCGCGGCCCGACCGCCGAAGTCCCGTTTCTCGGGATGTCTGTCCTGGTGGCAACCGGCACCGTTTGCTCCGGCTCCACCGAGGTGACGACGGCTGCTTCGATGTCGGCGCGCCGGATTCGTCCGTGCGGGCCGCTCCCCACCACAGCGTTCAGATCGACTCCGAGTTCGCGCGCGAGACGTCGTGCCAGCGGGCTGGCGAAGATGCGCTCGCTGTTGTCCCGCGCCGCCACGGCGGGCGCCGGAGCGACCGTGCCTGCCGGTGTCGCGGGTTCTTCCGGCGCCGTTGGCGAGGTGGTGGACGCCGTCGTCGGCGCTTCTCCGGTACCCAGCGAAGCCACCAGGGCGTCCACCGCGGAGGTCGACTCGTCCTTTGCCCCCCAGACTGCGATTGGTGTACCCACCGCCACTGTCGTGCCCGCTTCCACCAGGAGGCGCAGGAGTACGCCGTCGCTCTCGGCTTCCACGTCGACCGCGGCCTTCTCGGTCTCCACCGTGACGATCGGGTCGCCGGCTGCATAAGGGGTGTTCAAGTCGACGTTCCAGGCTTGCAGGATCGCCTCTGGGGTGTTGGCGGCGACCTCGGGCATGCGCATGATCTCAGCCATTGTTCTGCCCCTGCGTGATCTCGCGGAGCTTGGCGACGACTTCCTCCGTGGAGGCGAACGCGGCACGCTCCAGTACCTTGCTGATGCTCGGCGACGCCTCGCCACCCGTCACGCGCTCGATCGGGGCGTCGAGCCAGTCGAACAGCCGGCGTTGGATCTCGTCCGACAGCCAGCCGCCGTAGGAGGTGCCGATGGCGCCCTGCTCGGCGATGAGCACGTTGTTGGTCTTCATCACCGATTGGGTGATCGTCTCCCAGTCCAGGCTGGCCCGGTCCAGCCAGCGCAGGTCGATGACCTCGGCGTCCACTCCCGTCTGTTCGACGGCGGCCAGAACGGCGGGCGTCATCGCCAGGTAGGTGAGGATGGTCAGGGCCGCTCCCTCGCGGCGTACGGCTGCCTTGCCGACGGGAAGGTAGTGGTCGTAGTTCTCCGGCAGTCCGGGCCCGGTGGAGTTGTACAGATCCACGTGCTCGAGGACCACGACCGGGTCATCACAGGCCAGGGCCGTGTTCATCAGGCCGACGTAGTCGAACGGCGTCGACGGGGCGACTATGCGCCAGCCCGGTGCCGTCGCGAAGATGCCGGCCGGGTCCATCGAGTGCTGCGATCCGTAGCCGGTACCGGTGGCGACCTTGCTGCGCAGGACGAACGGCACCTTGCCCTCACCGCCGAACATGTGGCGGGCCTTTCCGATCTGGTTGAACAGCTGGTCTGCCGCCACCCACATGAAGTCGGCGTACATGAACTCGACGATCGGGCGGAACCGGCCGTCCAGAGCCAGACCACCGCCGAGGCCGGCGAACGCGTTCTCCGAGATCGGGGTCCCGAGTACGCGGTCGGGGAATGCCTCGCTCAGGCCCCGGGTGGCACCGTTGGTGCCGCCGTTGAGCTTGTGTACGTCCTCTCCCATCACCACGACGCGGGGGTCGGTCTCCAGGCGGCGTCCCATCACTTCGGCGACGGCGCCGATGAACTTGACATCGGTCAAGCCGTCGGCAAAGTCCTCGGCGTCGGTGAACTCGATGCCGGCCAGCTCCGACAGGTCGCCCCGGATGCCCTCGTCGACGAACGCTGGGTCAGGCCATTCCGAGGGCCGGATGCGTCGCTCACCGGGCTTGCCGTCCGGCCGCGGTTCCAGCAGGACGTCGCCGAGTTCCGACATCAGAGCCTTGGCGTGCTTGATCGTCTCCGCAACCACCTTCTTGGTGAGGATTCTGCGTCGCACCAGGTGTCCCACCATGGTGTCGATCGGGTCCCGACCGCGCCACTGCGCTTCCTCTTCCTTGGTGCGATACCGGAACGCCGAGCCGGGGAAGGGGCCGTTCTGGTGGAAGTACCGGTACACATCGGCTTCGATCATCGTCGGACCGTTGCCGCTGCGCATGTGGGCGAGGGCCTGCTGCGTCGCGAGGTACACAGCCAGCGGATCCATGCCGTCGACCTTCCAGCTCCGGATGCCGAAGCCCGGGCCGCGGCCGGACAGCCGTGGCTCGGCGGTGACTTCGGACACGTGGGTGGAGACGGCGTACAGGTTGTTCTCGACGAAGAAGCACAGGGGCAGCGACCACGCCGCCGCAAGATTGAAGGTCTCCAGCGTGGATCCGATGTTGATCGCCCCGTCGCCGAAGAACGTGAAGGTCACCGCGTCGGTGCCGGCCTTCTTGTGGGCCCAGGCGGATCCGGCCGCGAGTGGTACCCCGCCGCCGACGATCGCATTGGTCCCGATGGCGCCGGCTTCGTGCCACTGGAGGTGCATGCTGCCGCCTCGACCGTGGCTGAAGCCTTGGTCCAGTCCGCAGATTTCGCGCAGGCTGCGCAGGAGTAGGGCTCGTACTTCCTCAGGGAAGGGTTTTGTCGGGTCTATACCCTTTGGGTATAGATGGGCGAGCGCCTTGGCGAGGAACTGGTGATGGCCACGATGCGACCCGTTCACGGTGTCCTCTGAGGTAAGGGCGAAGCACGCGCCGACCGCGCCGCCCTCCTGGCCGATGCTGGAGTGCGCGGGGCCGTGGATGAGCCCGTCCGCGGCAAGCTCCAGGACGTACTCCTCGAAGGTCCGGATCAGCACCAGTTGGCTGAACATGCCCGTCAAGAGTTCTGGAGCCGCGGCATCCCAGTCGTCCTGGGTGACGACGAACTCCGACCATGCGGCGTTCGCTTCGAGTGGGTGTTCCGCAGGCATCGGGAGCCTCCTTCAATCGGCCACAGTGCAGTCGACCCTGCCACATGGTTGGATCCAATCGCAAGGGATTGCTCGACTTCTACGGGCAAAGGCGCCATCATGAGAACGCGTTTGTATCCAAAGGAGGAAGATCATGGCTCTACCCGGCCTCGTGCGCCTGGATCACATCGGATTCACCGTGCCGGACCTGGACCAAGCGCACACGTGGCTCGTGGACGTCCTGGGGTGTGAGTACCTGTACTCGCTCGGCCCGTTCAGCGGGGCAGACGACTGGATGTCGGAGCATCTGAACGTGGACGCGCGCACAGTCATGCGCCAACTGCGCTTCTACCGGTGCGGCGAGCAGGCCGTGTTCGAGGTCTTCGAGTACCAAGCGGACGTGCAGCAGAAGGTCGTCCCGCGCAACAGTGACGTCGGCGGTCACCATGTCGCGCTGTACGTCGAAGACCTGGACGAAGCCGTGTCGTTCCTCAGAGCGAGGGACGTTCCCGTGCTGGGAGAACCGACCGTCAGCGCCGGACCGTCAGAGGGGCAGCGGTGGGTCTACTTCCTCTCACCATGGGGAATGCAGTTCGAGCTGGTGTCCTATCCTGGCGGCAAGGCCTTCGACCACGACCCGTCAAAGTTCAGAGGTGACCGCACTTGACTCCTGAGCACGCTCGCGATCCGCGCGGGTCGGACAGTGTCAGGAGTCAGCGCATCGCCGGCATCCTCCGCGAGGAGATCCTCGCCGGCGAGCTGACTCCCGGCACGTGGCTGCGCCAGGATGAACTCGCGGAGCGCCTCGGCGCGAGCCGGATCCCGGTCCGCGAAGCGCTGCGGATCCTGGAGTCCGAGGGGCTCACCGAGTCGTTCCCGAACCGGGGGTCGCGGGTTCCTGTGCTCAGCCTCGAGGACGTGAACACGTACTACCGGATGCGCGAGCGACTCGAGCCGTTGACTCTGGCCGAGAGTCTTCCCCATCTCACGGATCGCCACCTCGCCCACCTGGAGCACATCCAGGACGAGATCGAGAACCAGAGCGACGTCAATCGGTTCCTTCTTCTGGACCGCGACTTTCACATGGCGACCTACGCGGGTTGCCCCAGCGACCACCTGCTGGCCATGACAGAACGGCTCTGGAACTCCACCCAGCACTATCGCCGTGCGTTCATGGTGCTCACGGACCCTGACCGGGCCACGATCGTCAACGCCGAACACCGGCTGATCCTCGACGCCGTGCGGCGCCGTGATCCTGAAGACGGTGAGCGGTACCTCACGGGGCACATCCGCCGCACGAGGGTCGAACTCACGGCTCACCCCGAACTCTTCGTCGAAAAGCAGTGACGCGGGGCGGTCTCCTGCAGCAGTTGGCCGAGCGGGTGCTGGAGTCCGCTTTGGAAGGCCAGATCACCAACCGCTTCGGCCAAAGGAAGTGCGACCCGGCCGGCGTCGGCAGCGGGACTGCCGCAACGGCGTCCGCACCAAGACGATGCCGACCGACGGCGCCCTTCTCACACTCCCTCCTCATCTTTCGGGCTACCGACTGAGCGATCTCCGGGGCGGGGCTGAACGCTCATGTCGGGGGTGGGATGCCGGCGCGCGTGCCGGACTCAGCGCGTACGGACCGCCCCGTGGTGCGCGGCGTGCGGAGGAGCGTCCGCTTCGGCCGCCGTCCCTGAGAGCCACGGGTTGCAGAGCTGGTGATGCCCCGCAGCCGCGCGGCCGGACACGGCGGTGGCCGTCCCTGCCCTGCGCATTCGACGCACGCGGTCGGCCCTCTCAACGCATCGCGAACTGTTCTCAGGTGGGCACGCACGTCAGGAATGTATCCAACTAGATGCGAGTGGGTAGCACCTGTGCCGCATCCCCCCTGGCGCACTATTTCTGCGGACTCTACAATGGATCCAATCGAGCCTCATTGGATGCCCGAACCACGAGGAGAGCACCGTGCCCATCGCTACTGTCAACCCCGCTACCGGTGAGCTCATCGAAGAGTTCGCTTCACTCACGAAGGAACAGGTCAATCAGCGGCTGACGCAAGCAGAGGCCGCGGCCACGACGCTGCGGGCAACCGACTTCGACACTCGCGCCCAGTGGATGCGGGCAGCCGCAGACCTGGTCGAGGCCGAGGCAGCCCACACGGCGCGAAGGCTCACGATCGAGATGGGCAAGCCGATCGCCCAGGCACGCGCAGAGGTCCTCAAGTGCGCGCTGGCGATGCGGTTCTACGCCGACAACGCCGAAAGCCTGCTGGCCGACCAGCCACTCGCCGACCCGAGCACGGTCAAAGCTTCGGCTGCCTACACCTCCTACGAGCCTCTGGGCGTCGTTCTTGCCGTGATGCCGTGGAACTATCCGATGTGGCAGGTGATCCGCTTCGCCGCGCCTGCGCTGATGGCCGGCAACGTCGGCCTCCTCAAGCACGCCTCGAACGTGCCGCAGTCCGCGATGTACCTCGACACGCTCTTCGAACGAGCGGGCTTCCCCGCCGGGTCGTTCCAGACACTCCTCATCGGCTCAGCCGACGTCGAAGCAGTCGTCCGCGACCGGCGCGTCGCCGCCGTGACGCTGACCGGTTCCGAGCCGGCCGGGCGGTCGATCGCCGCTGTCGCGGGCTCAGAGGTGAAGAAGGCCGTCCTGGAGCTGGGTGGGTCCGACCCGTTCATCGTGCTGCCCTCCGCCGATGTCCGCGCGGCCGCCCGAACGGCCGTGACCGCTCGCACGATGAACAACGGCCAGTCCTGCATCGCGGCCAAGCGGTTCATCGTCCACACGGACGTGTACGAGGAGTTCGTCGAGGCCTTTGTCGCGGGCACAAAGGCACTGACGGTCGGCGACCCGCTCGACGAGGAAACCGAGATCGGGCCGATCGCCACGGAGTCCGGTCGGCGCGAACTCGTCGAACTGGTCGACGACGCCGTCGAGAAGGGGGCCGTCCTGCGGTGTGGAGGGTCGGCGGTCGGTACTGCGGGGTGGTTCTTCGAGCCGGCGGTGCTGGAAGAGGTCACCGCCGAGATGCGGGTGTACCAGGAGGAGGCTTTCGGCCCGCTGGCCGTGGTTCACCGGGTCGACGACATCGAGCAGGCCGCGGCGCTCGCCAACGACACGACCTTCGGCCTCAGCTCGTCCGTGTGGACCACTGAGCCGGACGAGGAGCGGTTCCTGATCACCCGCCTCGAGGCCGGTGCCGTCTTCGTCAACGGCATGAGCGTCTCCTACCCCGAGCTGCCTTTCGGCGGCGTGAAGGACTCCGGTATCGGCCGCGAACTCGCCGCGGAAGGCATCCGCGAGTTCTGCAACCTCAAGACGATCTGGAAGAGCTGACGGGAAACGTCGGTCTCCTCGGACCGAGCGCGAGGGGCTCGACCATCGCCCGTCGGCTCCTCGCGCACGGTCACGACGTCGTGGCCTGGACGCCGATGGCTGGCTCGGCGAGATCGAGGGCATCGACCTCACCCTGACCTTCCTGCGCGACAAGCGTGCCGAGGCGCACCGGGTTGAGCAGCGAGAGCCGAACCACCTCGGCCCACCAGCCGTCGGCTCCTGGAACGGATCACGACACCGACACCAGCGGGACCGTCACCGACGTCAACCCGGAGACGCGCCGCCCCGACCGGCCGGTACCGCCGATGGCCGGTACCGCCGCGATCGGGGCGGTTCTGTATCTGCTGGCCACCGCCATCGAGGGAGAAGGCCGGGACCTGTCCTCCTCGATGAGCGGCATCCTGGCCGACTCCGCCTACCGTCTGCTGCCGACCTGACGGCCCGGGCTCACTTCAGGTGCCGGGCGAAGAACCGGGCCCCGTCGTCCACCTCGAACCACGGGGTACTGGCGTGCCCGCCCAGATTGGCATGCAGCGTCTTCTCCCTGGTGCCGAAGGTGTCGAACAGGTCCAGGGCCAGCCGCCGGTCGTTCCCTTCGTCGTCCCACTGCAACAGGAACTGCAGCGGAATGGTGACCTGCCGGGCCTCCTCGCGCAGGGCCCTGGGCACGAATCCCCCGGCGAAGAAACCGGCGGCCGAGATGCGCGGCTCGACCACCGCCAGCCGAATGCCGATGGCGGTCATCCCCGAGTACCCGACCGAGCCGCCGATCTCGGGCAGCGAAAGGAGGGCATCCAGAGTGGTCCGCCATTCCGGGACCGCCTTTTCGACCAGCGGGACGATGAAGGACTCGAAGATCTCGTCGACCGGCTCGCCGGCCGCCATCGCCCGGCGGAGGTCGACGCGAGCTTGCTCATCGACGGCGGAACGGGGCCGGTCACCGTGCCCGGGGGCGTCGATGGCAGCCACCGCGAAGCCGTACTCCGCCGCTTTGTGCCGGGCCCGCGCCACCAGCCGGGATTCCCGCTTGTGCAGGCCGCCGTTGTGGCCCATCAGGATCAGCGGGGCCGGTGCGGATCTAGGCGTCCAAAGGACACCGGGGATCCCGCCGAGGGTGAATTCGCGTTCGAGGACGCCGTCGTCGAGGCGCTGTTCAGAAGTGAATTGCATGGTCGTGCCTTTCGGGAGTGCTCAGAACGGCGCTCCCGGACGACCTATCGTCCGACCGTGACCCCGGAGGGGAGCACCCATGCCGATACTGTGTTCACGGGTACCACCTCCTCGTTCTCTGGCACGGCTTCCGGGAAGCTAGCAGTGGTCGCCGTGGTCCGCCAACGGGTTTTGCGGAGGCTCCGTGGCCGGACGCCACGGAGCCACTCGCCTAAAGGCAGGCTTTAGGCTCCGGGGCCCGCCGCGAAGGCGGTCACGCTCAGCCAGCAAGATCCAACGGATTCACGTGGGCGCCGCCAACGCGGTTGGTCCAAGACCAGGTGGGTGAGGCCGTCGGCGGCCTGGCACTCCATCAGCAGATCAAATGCAGATTGGGGACTTGCCCTGCGAGAACGTCAGTGAAGTCTTCTCAGCAACGTGACGGTTGCGGAGCGCGATGTCGTGGCGGACGGCAGGACGGTGACCTGGCGTCAGGCAGAGGTGAAGCCCCTGATAGGAACGGGTCTGCCAAGATCACGTTCGGTACAGCCAGAGGCTTAACGTGTCGTCCGGTATCACCTACACCGCCGTGCTCGATGTCCGCAGGGCGACCGCCGAGCACCTCGCAAAGCTGCTGCGCGGACACCGCGAGCGACTCGGGACCCGCAAGGGCACCCGCGCATTGGGCGTCTTCAGGCAGGCGGTGCTGGTGTTGCGCTGGTTCGTCGACGGCACGCGTCTGGTCCAACTCGCCCGGGGCAACGGCATCTCGGCCCCGACCGCCTACCGCTACCTGCACGAGGGCCTGACCGTGCTGGCCGACCACGCACCCGATTTGTCCACCGCGCTGGAGCGCGCGACAGCGGCCGGGTACACCCACCTCAACCTGGACGGCACCGTGATCCGCACCGACCGCGTGGCCGCCGCCGGCCCCAACGGCGCGGACCTGTGGTGGTCCGGCAAACATAAGCACCACGGCGGGAACGTGCAGGTCAGCACCCGCAGGTTGAGCGGGAACCTCGCCTGGGGGGCAGGCGCACCAGCCCACGCTGCCAGGGCCTCATCTTCGTCCGTCCTCCGCCCGGCTGAGCAGGTCGCGTGCCTGGGACATTGCCTGTTGGGGATCGCGCAGGCCTGTGTAAACACAGACGGTGTACTGCACGTCCTCCAGTCGCCGCCGGGCATCTGGTTCCCTGCTGAGCAGCGGTGTGAGCGTATCGAACTCGTCGAGCAAGTCACGAAGTACGGAATAGTTGATGAGAGGCATCTCGGCTTCCTTTCCCGCAGCGCACGGGAGCGTGATCCCGTCTTCCTGTCGTTCGGCTTGGGCCGCTCCGGTGGTCGAGGCTCAGGTGGCCGAACCCACGACGAGGGGGGCTCAGCTCTCCGCGAGCAGGTGCAACAGCTCGGTTTCCTGGTCGTAGTGGAGGCGCTCAGTGTCGGGCGGCACCGCTGCGTGGGTCTGTTTCAGGAACGACTCCACGGCGTGCGCCGGGGCCTCGAGCAGGGCTCGTCCTTCGGGGGTGCTGAGGGCAATGCATAGCACTCCCCGTCCGCGGTGCCGTGTCGGCCAGACGTGGATGTCGCCGGTGCCGGCGGGGCAGTGTAGGCCCTCGGCCAGCAGGTCGCGGGCGAAAACCCACTCGACCGGCTGTTCGGTGCCGATGTGGAAGGTGGCGTGCACAGCGTAGGGGTCGGCCGTGTGGTACCGGAGGACCGTGGTCACCGGGCAAGACAGGTCACTCATGTACACGAGCCGCAGCTGCAGCTCACAACGAACCGTGGTGTTCATGGCGCTCAAAGCCTTTCGCTCAGCCCGCACTCACCTGGCGACGGTCTGTTCAGCTTGGGAGAAGGGGGGAACGGTTCGAACCGAACCGCAGAGGTGCTGTGCGGTGTGACGGCTATCGGTGTCCCAGCGCCGACGACAAGGCGGCCTCGGGCGCAGGACGTTCACGTCGCTAAGACATGCCTTCGCAGGGCAATGGGCCTGTCGCATCCGTGGAACAAGGCTGACTCCCTCCCCGAACAGCGAGGCCGGTACGGAATCCGTGAGAGTCCCGACCGGACCGTTGAACGCCCCGCACACCGCAAGGCGGCGCGGGGGCAGGGATAGCTGAGCAGCTCGTAGGCCAGGCGGCGGTGCGTGGGTCGGGTCTCGATCCAGCACCTCGCGGCGTGACGGCGCTCACACTAGTTCAGGTGAGGGCGGTGGAAAAGACTTTGGGACGCCACCTCCTCACGTATTGCACCTGATCTCACACGCTATGCTACGTCCCGAGGTCGGCGGCCCCGCACTCGGCTATAGGACGCCGGTCGCACTCAGGGCCCCGGCGTTCTCGCGAAATGTCCGGTCTGCGTCTCGCTGTCATGCGCGGGGAGCCTGCTGCCGACAGTACCGGGGTGGTCAGTGCCTTCGCGGAGGTAACGGTAGCCGGTGGCCTGGGAGACCCGGCGTTGCGGGCCAGGCAGTGCACACGTCTGCACATGTGGCGTAGGCCCTGGCGGAGGGTCCGTTCGAGATGTTCATCATCACCGGGTTCCTCCGAGGATGCCCCGGCCTCCAGGCCGGGGAGGAATCGGACTCTTGCGAAGCAGGGCAGGGATGGCCGGATCGCTGTCGGGGCGATCCGGTGTCGACCCCGCGCGGGGGTGATGTCGCCCACGATGATCGAGAACTCTCGACTGTCAGTGCTCCCGGGTAGGTTCGGATGCGTGACGACGGAAGCGACCATGAAGGAGACCGGGTATGCTCGGTACACCTTCCGTGTGCGCCTGTCGAACACGGCCAGGCGCGGGCTCGAAGCCGAGTGGGATCGCTGCCGCTGGGTCTGGAACGAATGCGTGGCCAAGTCCAAGCAGGTCCACGTGCAGGGCAAAGCGGGTGGCGAGAAGCTGACGTGCGGTCAAGCTCAGCTCGACAAGATGCAGACCGCGGCCCGCAGGGGGATGCCGTGGCTGGCTGAGGGCGCGAGCGTGCCTCAGCAGCAGGTGATACGCGACTTCGCCAAGGCCCGCGCCAAGGCCCTCAAAGACATCAAGGACCGGGTTGCGACGCACCGTCGGGCGGGGATGCCCCGGTGGAAGAAGAAGCGGCAGGCGCGGCCGAGCCTGAACTACACCCGGCGCGGCTTCCGGGTTGATGACGGTCGTCTGCACCTTGCGGGCGGGATCGTCCTGACGGTGGTGTGGTCGCGGGAGCTGCCGGCCGACCCGTCCAGTGTGCGCGTGTACCAGGACAGCCTCGGCCACTGGTACGCGTCCTTCGTCGTCCCGGCTCAGGTTGAGCCGCTCGCTGAGACCGGCCGCGTCCTGGGCGTGGACTGGGGTGTGAAGGAGACCGCTACCACCACGGACGACGCCTACGACCTTCCGCATGGCGAGTACGGCAAGCGGGCCGCGCAGCGGCTGGCGAGGTACCAGCGGATGATGGCCCGGCGGCGCCGTCCGAAGGGGCAGCCCGCATCCGCCGGCTACCGGCAGGCGCAAGCCCAGGCAGCGAAGCTGCACAAGAAGGTGGCGAGGCAGCGGGAGGACACCGCCCGGAAGTGGGCCAAGGGTGTGGTGCGCGGTCATGACGGGGTTGCGGTGGAGGACTTCCGGCCGAGGTTCCTGGCGAAGACCACCATGGCCCGCAAGGCGGCCGATGCCGCCATCGCCGCGACCAAGCGTGCCCTGGTCGAGATGGGCGCCAAGCACGCGCGAGAGGTCCGTCTGGTGCACCCGGCGCACACCACGATGGACTGTGCGCGGTGCGGAGCGAGAACCAAGCACGCACTCCCTCTCTCGATGAGAACGTATGCCTGCACCGTGTGCGCAGCCGTGTCCCCCAGGGACAAGAACTCCGCCCGCGTGATGCTGGTCCGGGCAGGTTGGAACCCGGACGGTGCTGAGGGCGTAAGACCGCCGGGGCCGCTGGCCCAGGCGGCAGCCTGAGCCGTAAATCCCCGCTCAGCCCTGGAGGGTGGACAATCCCCTCCCTCAGGGAGGGGAGCCTTCAATGAAAGCGGCGTTGGCCAGCGGGCCGCGCCGTAACAGTGACGGGACACTCCACAACGCATACAGGTCCGCGTGTATGAGGGCAGTTGGATGAGGAGTTCAGTGGTCGAAGAGCTCGATGAAACGTGGAAGCGACGCGTCGAACGCGTCGTCGTATGACATCGATGCGAACTCATAGAGGGAGCGACGGCCAGGGGCACCTGCGCTGGCCGCCCTCAGTGCTTTATCAAGCCATTCCTGGGCGACCGCAGTTGCTCGGCCGGCCTCCACCACGGTCTGTACGAGGCCGACCTCGCGGGCCCTCTGGGCGGTGAACGGCTCGCCGGAACCTATGTTCTCCATTGCCAGGCGCGGCCCGAGCCGGTGAATGATGGGCACTTGCGCGATCATCGGCCACATCCCGGCGCTGGCCTCCACCGTGCCGATGCGCGCATTGTCCACTGCGACGGCGAAGTCGCAGGCTGCGACGAACGAGGCGCCCCCGGCGAGCGCGTCGCCGTTGACGGCAGCAGCGACAGGCAGACCCAGACGGGGGAAAATCCGGAGGGTCTCTATCAATGCCTTGCCGAACAGAGCTGGGTCTGCACCCGCTTTGATGGGTGCGATATCGAGACCGCCGCAGAAGGTCTCACCTGCGCCGGTGAGTAGGACGGCGCGGATGTCCGGGTTGTCGTCACACTGCTGCAGTCGGGCGCGGATGTCGGTGAGGATGCCGGGGTTCAGCAGGTTCCGCTCGCCATTGTGAATGGTCAAGACGCTGACGGCACCGGTCACTTCTTGCTCTACGCCGCCGCTCCAGACGCCGTCCACGCTGTTCATCATCTGAGTCCTCTCACTTCGTTGGCTGTCTGTCGAAAACGGTGCGTCCGATTCCTGGCATGTCGGGCTTGTTGCGCCGTGATGCGTCACTACTGCGTCCTCGCCCAGGCATCCCTGCGTCTTCGCCCAGGCGTCAGAGGACTCGGAGGATGTCTTCGACGCGGTCTTTGGCGTCGCCGAAGAGCATGGAGGAGTTTTCGCGGTAGAAGAGCGGGTTTTGGACGCCGGCGTACCCGGAGGCCATGGAGCGCTTGAAGACGATGACGTTCTCGGCCTTCCAGACCTGGAGCACGGGCATGCCGGCGATGGGTGAGCTGGGGTCCTCGGCGGCGGCGGGATTGACGGTGTCGTTGGCGCCGATGACGAGGACGACGGTGGTGTCGTCGAAGTCGTCGTTGATCTCGTCCATTTCCAGCACGATGTCGTAGGGGACCTTGGCCTCGGCGAGCAGGACGTTCATGTGGCCCGGCAGCCGGCCCGCGACCGGGTGGATGCCGAAGCGCACGTTGACGTCTCGGTCCCTGAGTTTGCGGGTCAACTCGGCGACGCCGTACTGGGCCTGGGCCACGGCCATTCCGTAGCCGGGGGTGATGATGACCGAGTTGGCCGACCCGAGGAGGTCGGCGACCCCTTCGGCAGTGATCTCGCGGTGCTCGCCGTAGTCCTTGTCGTCGGCCGGGCCGGCCTCGATGCCGAACCCGCCGGCGATCACGGAGACGAAGGACCGGTTCATCGCCTTGCACATGACGGAGGACAGGTAGGCACCCGAGGAGCCGACCAGGGCGCCTGTGATGATCAGCAGGTCGTTCTCCAGCAGGAATCCCGACGCCGCGGCAGCCCAGCCGGAGTAGGAGTTCAGCATCGAGACCACGACTGGCATGTCACCGCCGCCGATCGAGGCGACCAGGTGCCACCCCAGGGCCAGCGCGACGATCGTGACGGCGATCAGCAGCCACAGCGTCGGGTCGATCACGAACCACGTCGTCAGCACCGCGAACGCGGCCAGGGCACCGAGGTTGAGGTAGTTCTTGCCGGGCAGCATCAGCGGGGCCGACTTGATCCGTGCCGAGAGCTTGAGGAACGCCACGATCGAGCCGGTGAAGGTGACCGCGCCGATGAAGACGCCGATGAACACCTCGGCGGAATGGATCCCGAGCAGCTGCTGAGCCTCCAGCCCCTTGGCCTCGGCACTGACCGTGCCGCCCAGGGTGGACTCGACGCGCAGGTAGCCGTTCCAGCCCACCAGCACCGCGGCCAGACCCACGAAGGAGTGCAGCAAGGCGATCAGCTCGGGCATCCCGGTCATCTCCACGACCCGGGCCCGCCACAGCCCTATCGCGGCACCGGCCGCCATGGCGCCGATCATCAACGCCAGGCCGACTCCGGAGATGTCACGGTGGACCGCCAGCGCAACCGTCGCGGCCAGGGCCACCGCCATGCCGCCGATGCCATAGGTCTTGCCGGCCTTGGCGGTCTCGTGATGGGACAGTCCGGCCAGCGCCAGGATGAAAAGCAGGGCCGCGACGATGTAGGCAGCCGCCGCGGCGGTCTCGACAGTCATCAGATCAGACATGGAGGGGGCCCTTCAGCTTCTCGAGAACATGGAGAGCATTCGGCGGGTCACCGCGAAGCCACCGAAGATGTTGATCGAGGCCAGCAGGATCGCGATGGTCGACAGCACCGTGACCGCCCCGCCGTTCGGGGTCTCACCGTGCCCGATCTGCAGGAGGGCGCCGACCACGATGATTCCCGAGATCGCGTTGGTGACGCTCATCAGAGGCGTGTGCAGGGCGTGATGCACGTGCCCGATCACGTAGTAGCCGATCACGATCGCCAGCGCGAACACCGTCAGGTGTCCCTGCAGCGCCGACGGGGACATGGCCGCGAGCAGGAACAACACCGCGGCGCCGACCCCAACCGCCGTGTAGCGCCGCCGAGTCGAAACCGGTGGCTTGGTCTGGGGGCCGGCCGCCTTCACCTCAACGGCTGCGGAGGCGGGAGCGGCTGCCGGAGCGGCGGACACCTGGACCGGCGGAGGCGGCCAGGTCGACTCGCCGTCGCGCACCACGGTCATCGACCGCTGCACCGCGTCGTCGAAGTCCAGCACCAGCCGGCCGTCCTTGTCCGGGGTCATCAGCTTGATCAGGTTGACCAGGTTGGTGCCGTACAGCTGGGACGCCTGCGCGGGCAACCGGCCGGGCAGGTCGGTGTAGCCGATGATCGTCACACCGTTGGCCGTGACCACCGCCTGGTCCTTGACCATGCCCTCGACGTTGCCGCCGCCGGCGGCGGCCATATCCACGATCACGCTGCCCGACTTCATCGACGCCACCATGTCCGCGGTGATCAGTGTCGGCGCGGGCCGGCCCGGGATCTGTGCCGTCGTGATCACGATGTCCATCTCGGTGATCCGGTCGCTGTACAGCTGGGCCGCGCGTGTGTTGTAGTCCTGCGACATCTCCTTGGCATAGCCCGTCGCCGACACCTCCAGCTCGCCGGCATCCTCGGGCTCGACCGAGAGGTATTCACCGCCCAGCGACCTGACCTGGTCGGCGACCTCCGGCCGCGGGTCGGTGGCGTAGACGATGGCACCCAGGCTTCCCGCCGCACCGATCGCGGCCAGACCCGCCACCCCCGCACCACAGACCAGTACCTTGGCCGGCGGCACCTTGCCCGCAGCCGTCACCTGACCGGTGAAGAACCGGCCGAAGACATGAGCGGCCTCCACCACTGCCCGGTAGCCCGCGATGTTCGCCATCGACGACAACACGTCCAACGACTGCGCCCGCGAGATACGCGGCACCGCATCCATCGCCAGCGCCGTGATCGGCCGTGTCGCCAGGTCCTCCACCAGCGCAGGGTTCAACGCCGGGCTCATGATGCCCATGACCGTCGCACCCGGCTTCAACCCGTCCAACTGCTCGGACGAGAGCGCGTTCACGCCGAGCACGACCTCCGCTGCCAGCGGGTCACCTATCCTCGCGCCGGCCTCGGTATATGCCTCGTCCGGGAAGCTGGACAACGCACCAGCACCCGGCTCCACCACGACGTCGTACCCCAGCTTCACCAGCTGGACCACCGTGGCAGGAGTCGCGGCAACGCGCGTCTCGCCGCGGCGGGCTTCGCTCACGATTCCGATCAGCATTCCCAAAACTCCAGGGTGTCGATGTTGCAGAGCACTCGGCGGATCCTCACGGTACGTAAATCAGGAGCGCCATCCAAGGCAAGTGCGGACCTTGGATGGCGCTTGCCCGGGGGCCTGAGATCAGGCGACGGGCTTCGACAGCCCGCCGTCGACGCGCAGCACCTGACCGGTCACGTAGGAGGCGTCGTCGGACGCCAGGAACGCCGCCGCGGCGCCGATTTCGGCGGGCTCGGCCCAGCGGTCGAGGCGAATGCCGAGCCCCTTGGCCATGCCGGCCCGAACCTCTTCGGCGCTCTTGCCCTGCTGCTTGCCCATGGCCTCGGTCTTGGTGAGCCAGCCCTCGGTCTTCGTCATTCCGGGGGAGATGGCGTTGACCCGGATGTTGCTGGCAGCCGCCTCGGTCGCCAGGTAGCTCGTGAGCGCGACCACACCCGCATTCACGATCGCCGTAGGACCGGTGTTGGGAATCACCGCGTGTGCAGTGGCGCCGACAACATTGACGATGTTGCCGCTGCCAGTCCGGCTCAAGAACGGGAGAGCGGCCTGCGAGACGCGAAGGAACCCGATCAGCTTCGTGTCGAAGGCCGACGCGATGACTTTCTCGTCGACCCCCTCCAGGGCGGACGGCGCAAGCTGCGGCCCTGCGTTGTTCACGAGGATGTCAAGGCTGCCCTGCCACGCGTGCACCTCTGCCAGCGCGCTGTTGACGGAATCCGCGTCGGTGACGTCCGCGACGACGGGGAGCACGTCCTCGGCGCCGGCTCCAGCGGTGAGACGACCGGCCGCAGCCTTGACGGCAGCCTCGTCCCTGGCTGCGATCGCCACCTTGGCGCCACGCTCGAGCAGCGCCTGTGCGATGGCGAAGCCCAGGCCTCGACTACCACCGGTCACGAAAGCCGTGCGGCCCTCCAAGTTCCAACCTGCAGCCATGTTCGGCTCCTCCAGTCAGCGGTTCGTTGCTTACTGCCGAGAGTGGATCCGAAGCGATGCGGCCACGGCAAGCGCGGTTAACGCAGGGTTCACACGCGGTCTGTCGGAGCATCTTGCACCTTCCGATCGGGTAACGGCGCGAGGCGCACACTGGCCTGCGCCCAGTCTGCTCTGCGGTCGAAGGAGGGAAGGGTGATGGAGGTCCTCAGCGTCGAGGTACCCCACGGGAAACGGCGCGCCGATGGTCGCCGCACCGGCGGAGCGCGCTCGGGCGCCAAAGTCGCGATCGGGACTTTCGACGGCGTTCACCTCGGTCACCGTCAGGTCCTGAACGGGTGCGACACAGTGCTCACGTTTGACCCTCACCCGCTGCAGGTGCTCGAGCCAGGCCAGGTACCGAGCCTGCTGAGCGATCGCCGACAGAAGCTCCACAAGCTTTGCAGCTTGGGGATCCGGCGCGTGGCGATCGTCCCGTTCGACCAAGCCTGGTCGCGAGTCTCTGCCGAAGACTTCGTCGAAGGTGTCGTTGTCGACCAGCTCGGTGCGGAGTTTGTCAGTGTCGGCCAGGGCTTTCGATTCGGCGCCCGGGGAGCCGGGACGACAACCACTTTCGAGCAGCACCCCGAGCTGAGTACCCGGGTTGTCCCGCTCGTCACGTGGGGTCCTGCCCGTGAGCCGATCTCATCGACGCGCATCCGCCGGCTGGTCTTCCACGGCGACGTCGAATCGGCCGCCGAGCTGCTGGGAGTCTCCCTCGCCCTTCCGGCAGTCGTCGGCGATGAGGGACAGTTACTGATCTCGTACGAGTTCGCGCTCCCCGCACCCGGGTTCTATCTCGGGTACGTCGACAGTCACCCTTGCGCGCTTCGCGTGTGTCAGGACCGCACGGTCGAGGCCATGAGCACAGCGCGGACCGGCACCCATGTCGAGGTGACGTTCGTGAAGCGAGGCTCATAGGCCAAGCCGACGTTTCACTGCTCCCCGAGGTGTTCGGATCCCACTCCACCTTCAGGCACCTCACGCCCTGCTGGCTCGTTTAGTATTACTGCACACCAGTCCCGGGCAACGTCCGACGCCGATCAATGACTGCCCGTAGACCGCATGCCGGAACCGAGGAGGGAACGGACCCGTGGAACCCGAAGCACGCGCTCGCTTGCGCACCGCTCGCACTGCGGCCAAGCTCAGCGTTCGTGAGTTGAGTCGCCGCGTCGGCATCTCACCGAGCATGTTGTCCCAGATCGAGAATGGGCACTCCGAACCCTCGGTGGCCACCCTCTACTCCCTGGTGTCGGAACTCTCGATCTCGTTCGACCAGCTCCTCGCCGGACCGGGGGTGGAGCACAGTCCCGGCCCATCGACGACCCTCACATCGTCGCCTCTTGTGGCACCCGACGAACGAGCTGTGCTCGTGATGGACAGCGGCGTCACCTGGGAGCGGCTTACGCCCGGCCCTGACCCGCTTGTCAGTGCACTGCTCGTGACCTACCCACCTGGCAGCAGCTCCTCCATGAACGGAGGGTTGATGCGTCACGATGGACGGGAGTACGGCTTTCTGATGTCGGGGCGCCTGACCGTCCGCCTCGGGTTCGAGACCTACAGCCTCGAACCCGGCTCGTCCATCAGCTTCGACTCTGCAGTTCCCCACTTGTACGTGAACGAGAGCGACGAGCCGGCGAGCGGCCTGTGGCATGTGGTCGCCGGGCGCGGTGCGTCGGGAACCGAGGGCCCGATCCCCACCTGTCACCCCACGGACACGCGGCAGGGAGGCCGCTCGTAACGAGCCAGCTGGTCAGCGGGAGTTGACGGCGCTTGCTCTCCAGGTGTTAAGTCATACTGAACATGCGTGCATCAAGCCGCATGCAGGCGGTGCGCGTGCGTTTCCACTACCCGCGACTGTGCGCTTGGCAAAGGACTTGTGATGGCGATTCCGACGTTTGGACCGAACACGGTCGACTGGGAAACCCGCGTCGACATGAACAGGCTCCGCGACGAGCGGCTGGCCCGTCTCCGTGAGTCGTTGGAGCGATCCGACCTCGGTGCGGTCCTGGCCTTCGACTTCTCCAACATCCGCTACATGACCTCAACCCACATCGGCACCTGGGCAATCGACAAGATGATCCGGTTCTCCCTGCTGGTCAGGGGAGGTGAGCCGATCGTCTGGGACTTCGGTTCAGCCGCCAAGCACCACCAGCTGTACAACCCGTGGTTGGACTACTCCAAGGCCCACGCGGACGGTGATCCGCACGGAGCCCATCACGGGGCCGATGCCCGCAACCCGAGCGGCGCTCGCGCCGGCATCTCGACGTTGCGCGGCGCCATCAACCCTCTGGTCGGGATGGGCGACTCCGTGGCCCAGAAGATCAAGCGTGAGCTCGAGCTCTATGGGCTCCTGGACGAGCCGCTCGGCGTCGACGTCATCGAGCTCCCGGTCCTGATGGCCCTGCAGAACGCGGGCATCACGGTGGTCGACGGCCAGCAGGTGTTCCTGGAGGCCCGACGCATCAAGACACGTGACGAGATCCATCTGCTCACCCATGCTTGCTCGATGGTCGACGCCGCCTACGACAACCTCTATGAGTTTCTCCGGCCGGGTGTGCGCGAGAACGAGTGCGTGGGTGTGGTGGCCAAGACGCTCTACGACCTCGGCTCGGAGTTCGTCGAAGGCGTCAATGCGATCTCTGGGGAGCGGTGTGCACCACACCCCCACGTCTTCTCGGACCGCATCGTGCGGCCCGGGGATCCGGCGTTCTTCGACATTCTGCACAGCTACAACGGCTATCGCACGTGCTACTACCGCACGTTTGCTGTCGGCAGTGCCTCTTCCGCCCAACGCGACGCCTACACGCGCTGCCGTGAGTACATGGACGAGGCGATCAGCCTCGTCCGGCCCGGGGCCACGACGGCCGACATCGTGTCGGTGTGGCCGACGGCGCAGGAGTTCGGGTTCCCTGACGAGGAAGCGGCCTTCGCGCTTCAGTACGGCCATGGTGTCGGGCTGTCGATCTGGGAGAAGCCGGTGTTCTCCCGCCTGGTGTCCCTCGAGCACCCCGAGGTGCTCGAAGAGGGCATGGTGTTCGCGCTGGAGACCTACTGGCCGTCAAAGGACGGCTGGGGCGCGGCCCGGATCGAGGAGGAGCTCGTGGTGACCGCGGACGGGTGCGAGGTGATCACCAAGTTCCCCGCAGAGGAGCTTCTCGTCGCCGGCCAGCGTTACTTCGCTGTCTCGGGCCCGTTGTCGACCGAGCGCGACTCCCAGTCGCATCTCAACACGGTTGCCGGGAGCCGGTCCAGCCACCGAAACGACACTGCTGACCTCTGACCGACAGGCTGTCCCAAGCCCGTTGGTCCACGTGGCCGCGGTCCGCGTGGGCGCGGGCCGCCGATTGCTCCCATGAGTCAGATCCGGACGACCCCCTCACGGAACTCCGCCTCGAACTTCCGCTTCTTGTCAGCCGTGACCCTCGACTGGCCCGCTGGTCGCGGCCTTTGCGTTACGAGGGGATCCTCACACAGTCGGCCGGCGCATTCCTCCCCGTACTGCGCGGTGGAAAGTGCCGGCCGACGGAGCTCGGTCTTGAGTCCCATCAAGATTATTTCTTGGTGGGGCTCGCCGCTCTCCGGACAGCGAGGCGGCCTCTGCTTGATCGTGTGATTCCACCAGGAGACACGTTGATCAACCAAAGGCCGTAATGGAGTTCGCCGGACCATTCCCGGCCGGCCCTACGTCGCCGCGGCCGTGAGCGGAGGCCTTCCTCGTGGACCGGCTCGGCCGGCCGCCATGAGCGCTTCGGCGCTGTCACCGTCCGCTGCCGGGTGGGGGCCTGCCTCCCAAGCCGGAAGGTCGCCAAGGCGGATGACGAGCACGGCAGCGTACTGACCGTCCTCGATGGCACATCGGTCCACCTTGCCGTCGAGCGTCACCACGCCGAGCCGGGTCCGTCGTGGCTGTCCTCGCATCCGCAGGGCGGTGGGTACTCCAGCCAGTACGCCGAAGGCCACCCACCCTGGGCCCCGCCGCCCCAAGGGCCGCACACCTCCATACCCGCATCTCGCCACCCAGTGGGCCAGAAACGCACCAAAAAGGGCACGCTCAAGCGTGACGGAGCACAGCAGCAGCCTTTTAGGGATCAAGCCAATCGAAGCAGGACCGGAGACGACCGCTGAGCCCGGACACCGGCGTTTGATCATCCCGAACGTCAGAGATGGGCACCGAGGGATCTGCGTTGAGGTCCACGGCCGGATTGCTGCGGAGACCCGGGAATTGCCCCGCCGGTACGGGGCAAGGGGTGGAGCGACAGGCAGGGCCGCTGGTGTGTCGCTCAGCCGGTGTGTGGTCAGTCGGTGGTCTCAGGGGCGATGTTCTTGTTGAAGCGGAGCAGGTTGTGAGGGTCCCAGGCAGCCTTGATCGAACGCAGCCGCTGGTGCTTGGCCTCGCTGCCATGTACTCCGCGCCGCCACTCTTCGCCCAGGTCGTCGGTGAGGTTGGCGTAACCGTTCGTCAGTGCGTGCGGCCGCATCGCCTCGGTGAGGGTCGTGGCCCACTCGTCGTATTGCGCGTCGTACTCGGGTGTGTCCCACTTGCAGATGGCTTCCCACAGCCAGGCGGCTCCCTCACGGGAGAAGGCCGTGGCGTCCTCGTCGACGTCCTCGGAGATCGCGCCGCCCATGAACGAGATGTTGATCGAATAGATGACGCCGGGGTTCGACGGCAGGGCGACAACGTTCTCCAGCAGCACGTCGACGGCGTCGGCGGACAGTGCCGGCAGGTACCCACCACGCAGGTTCATGCGCATTCCGTAGGGGGCGACAGCGTCGAGCATGCTGTTCGCCTGGACCCACGTGGTCTTCGTGACCAGGTTGGCAAGCGGTTGGCCGAGCGCGGCGAGCGGCTCGACGACCTCGTTGGACGTGGCGGGCTCTGCGGTGTACACCACGACGAGAATCAGCGCCGGCTTCCCGTGCACCTCCTCGGGCAGCATCGGCAGAGGGGGAGCATCGGCGATCGCGACCAGCAGGCCCAGCTCCCGTGGGGCTGTGGCCAGGTGCGCCGAAAGCTTGCCGAGGACGGCCGCGGCCTGGTCGAACGGGAAGATCAGCTGTCCTGCGACGACGTCGGGGCCAACCGGGTGCGCGCGATACTCGAACGAGGTGACGACCCCGAAGTTGCCGCCCCCGCCGCGCAGCGCCCAGAACAGCTCGGGGTTCTCGGTCTCGTCGGCGCGGACCTTGCGGCCGTCCACGGTGATCATGTCGCAGGCCAGCAGATTGTCGACGGTGGCGCCGTAGCGCCGCATCAGGAAGCCGATGCCACCGCCCAGAGTCAGCCCGGCGACGCCGGTGCTGCTGACCGTCCCGGCGGGTACGGCCAGGCTGTGCTGCTGTGCGGCGGCGTCCATCTCGCCGAGCTTGACGCCCGGTTGGGCCCGTACCACCCGGGTCTCCGGGTCGACCGTGATCGCCCGCATCTCGGAGAGGTCGATGACCAGTGCTCCACCGGGCATCGCATAGCCGTCCGAGCCATGCCCCCCGCCGCGCACGGCCACCGGTACGGCGTGTGCGGAGGCGTAGCGCAGGACGGTCGCGACGTCACTTTCGTCGGCACACTGCGCGATCAGAGCGGGGCCCTCGTCGGCGGCACGGCCCTGGTACAGGGCACGCGCCGCGTCGTACTGGTCGTCGCCGGGCCGCAGTACCGCGCCGCGAAAGTCGGTGGGGAAGTCGGAGTAGGTGTCGCGTTCTGTTGACACGCTCATGGGCGGCCTCCTGTGTCAGGGACGCGCAAGGCTGACCGGAAATTCAGCTTCCGATTGCGTCGGCGAGAACCTAACACCCGTGGTGAAAAAGGCCCGTTAATGCTCGCGGACGATCGTCACGCTGCGTTGCCGATGCCCGCGGGAGCGTTCCGTCTGATCAGCCCGCTGAGTGGCGGGTGGGCTGCCGTCCGCTCACACCGGGGATTCACGCTGTGCTCCCCGGCCAGCGGCTTCGCGACCAGCAGCCTCGCGAACCCGGGAGCCGAGCCCTTGCGTACGCTGCTTCACCTGGAGGGGACCAGTCGAGGTGCAGCGAGGCCTTCTCAACGTTGATCACTCCAGATCCCGTGGAGGTGGCGGTAGCCGATGGCCTGGGAGGCCTCGGCGTCGCGAGCCAGGCAGTGCACACATCCGTGTGTGCGAACCAGCTCAGCACCAGCACGGCCTGTCGAACGGCCCCATGACATCCATCTGGACACGGTCGAAGTCGGTGCCGGCAGTACCGCCCGGCCGGTCAGACGCAGTGCAGGCGCAGCTCCGGACGGCGGGCTCGAGCCGCCGGTGCCGCGTCAGCCGAGGTTCGCCCCGTCGCGACGCCCGGCACGCTCTTCCGCTGCCTTGAGGGCGTGGGAGGCGCTCCCACTCGCCGCTCCTGGATGGGCGGATCTTGGCTGACGCGGCACTGGGTCGCCGCCGGCCAGGGCGTCATCTGGATCCATTCTGCCTCGCCGATGCCAAGGTTTCCCGAGCGAATGATTGAAAATGGATCCATTTTCTGCCACGGTGGACGAGCGACACCATCAACGGCTCGCAGCGAGGACACCGTCAGTTCCTCGCCCGGGCGTTGAGGTATCTCCGCCCGATGGCCTGGATGCGACCGTGGCGTCTCGGACGAGGTTCGCGCGCCTTGCTGCGCACCCTCGGTGAGATCTGCGGCCTCGACCGAGGCAAGGTCAATGCGCCGTGGCACGCACGATGCGTTTCACCCTGTCCGTTGACCATCGACCTGTCGACTGTGCGGTGGCGGCTCAGTGGATGCAGGAGTTCATCGGCCTCCTTGAGAACCCGTGCGGTCGTGACGTGACGTCCAGAGCGTTGAAGGACACCAATGAGCCTGTCCGAGCACAACCTTCAAGCGAAGACTCCCCCTGTCGCCTGGAGCGTGGCGCTGCGCGGTGCCGTACGAGGCAGGTCCATGGCGCAGACGACCACGGCCGCGTTGCTGGTCGGGTCAACTCTGTTCATGGTCAACCTGTACTCGCAGGTCCGGGACGGCCCGTTCACCTGGGTACTCACGATTCGCATCGTCCTGACCTTCCTCGTGCCGTGGTTCAACGCGACGCTGGGGATCGCGATCGGCTCGCGGAAACCTGGGGCTTCACCGCGTTGCCAGAACGATCCAGCGGATATGGCCAGGCCCCAGGAGTCTGCTCCACCGTCACCCCGATCCAGCCGCTTCCCGGCAGGACCCGTCGAAAGGTAATTCTCATGTCGCTGGTGCCGCTCCTCACATCCGATCAGTTCTCGTCGGTCGACCAACCCGCTCTCGCCCAAGGGGTGAATACCTACGGCGACGTGCTGAACACCTGGGCGGCCATCGGTAACAGCCCCGGTCTGCTCGCCAAATACCTGCCGTTCCTCGGGCAACTCAACGGCCCGGGCGCGTTGGAGCCGCGTTTGAAGGATCTGGTCGCCGTACGCGTCGCCGTGCTCAACCACTGTCGCTATACAGCGAGTCACCGATGCACGTCCGCGCTGTCCAAAGGGGTGGGGGTCGACGAGCTCGCGGCCGTTGCGAACGGCAAGCTCGAAGGCTTCACCGAGCAGGAGCGGCTGGCTCTCCAGCTGGCTGAGGAGATGACGGTCGCCATTCCGACGGTCTCCGTAGAAAGTGACCCCACCGGCGTCTCGGCGAGTGTCCGCGACGACGTGCAGCGGGTGTTCGACGCAGCGGCGTTGGTAGAGCTCGTCATGTGCATCAGCATGTGGAATGCGTTGTCACGCTTCCACCGTGTCATGGACTTCGAGCTGGACATGCCGGAGGCGCCGGCACCTGTGGCAGCCCAGCTCTGAAACCGCGTAGGGGCGTGAGGCCGGCCAGGCAGGAGCCTGGCCGGCCTCACGCCGTAGCCGGATGAGCTACGCGCGCGGCGAGCAGCTTGCGAACGTCCTGCCGCTCAAGGCGGCCATCCCGCTTGCAGGCGAGGCGAGGCGAGGCGAGGCGAGGCGAGGCGAGGCGCGGCGGGGAGGCATCGCGAGCCGGCGTGCTCGCCGTGAGCCGGTGCTCCGTAGACCCTGGAATCCGTAGTGCACAGACAACATGTTGTGGTCAGGAAACTACACAATGAGACATGAACGGGAGCCGTCGGAACTCTGCTCCGCCGCGCCGATGCCGGCCCCGCCGCGCAAAGAGCGCGCGGATGCGGCGCGCAACCGCGCGGCGATACTCCAGGCTGCCGCGAGACTGTTCGACGAGCGTGGCGCGGACGGCGCCTCCATGGACCAGGTGGCGGCTGCCGCAGGTGTTGGCAAGGGCACCTTGTTCCGTCGCTTCGGCGACAAATCCGGACTGGCCACCGCGCTGCTGGCCGACCGTGAGCAGGCACTACAGGAAGCCATCCTGAACGGCCCGCCCCCACTGGGTCCCGGGGCCCCGGCGTGCGAGCGCCTCGTGGCATTCATCGATGCCTACGTCGACCACCTGATCCAGCACCTGGATCTGGTCCGCACCTCGGAGACCTCGACCACGGGCGCGCGCTACCGGGCCCAGGCCTACCATTTCTGGCACCGCCATGTGACGACCTTGCTCAACGCTGTACCCGACCCGCAGGCCGCCGCTCACACGCTCCTCGCCACGTTGTCCGCCGAACACGTCACCGCGCTCCTCCCCGAACTCGGCGAACACAGACTCCGCGCCTGTCTGATCCACCAGGCCCGCATCACACTGCATGAGCCCGGGAAGCGCACTTCGCCGGGGGTCTCCGATCAGCGGCCTGGGTAACCTCCCAGGAACCTGATCGAGTACGGCAACCAACTCCGTTTCAGCGCTGCTTGCCTCGGCGGTCTTCCCGGCCCTGCACCCACGGTGCGCGTCGGGAGCGCCACCTCGACGGCGGCGCATCGGCGGACATGCCCGTGCTCCAGGCCGTAGCGCTCGGCGGGACCAGCATCTACGTGCTGCTTGCCGCGGTAATGATTCAGGCCGGCCTTCAGACGCGCGCGGCCCTGCTCGCCGCCTACCGGGCAGTGGATCAGATCCTGGGTGACGATGGGCGGCGGACTTGGCGACGGTCCGCGAGTCGGTTCTTCGGCTGCCCGCAGTCGCCACTCTCGCGGGTGGCCTCAGCGATTTCCGCGACACCCCGCGGCCGGTCCAGGCCGGCTACCGGCTCACCAAGGACCCGCTCCGCCGGCAGCCCGTGGCCACCGTGGCGAGAATCCTGGTGTCCGGGCTTGCCTCCTTGCGCGCCGTTTGCTTTCGCGCCATTGTCTATATTTCGACGATGGAGCCGTGTGGGTCGGCGCACCTGTTCGCTGGTCGAACGCGCAATTCTCCGCGGGCACCATATCGCTGTGCGATGTGCATGCGAACATCCGTGTGAGCACGGGTTGCCGGCACTCTCGCTCCCCGTGAGTGCCGGCCAGGCCCCCCGTACAAACCCTGGTGCTGCGCAGCAGGGTTGTCGCTCCGTTCGCTGCGCTTTCGGAGCGGCGCAGCATCGTTAACAGCGTCTAGGCGCGATTAACGCCCCACTAACACCTCCTGGTTAGCCTCAAGGGAATCAACGGCCGAGCGAGTGTCCACTTCACGGTGAGATGTTATTTCGCCGATTCGAACTGCACAGTTCGAAGCGTCAGCCGATTGAGGCGCTGATTTCTCATCTTCTAACGCGTCGAGGGGTAGATTCATAAACGGGTTCGCGGCAATTCCCAGTGACGTTCTGGCGAGTGGAATTTGAATGGCGACCCGACAAGAAAAGTCCATGCACGATGGTACTTGGTGAAGTGGAGAAGGTGGCATTTGATGCGAACTGGCGACCAGTACTTGGAGTCTCTCAGGGACGGGCGGGTTGTCTGGGTCGGAGGTGATCGGATCGATGACGTCACGACGCACCCGAAGACTAGGGCAGCGGCCAAGACGTTCGCGAAGTTCTACGACCTGCATCACGAGCCCGAGCTGCAGGACATCATGACCTTCGTCGACGACGACGGAGTGCGTCGTTCGATGATGTGGTTCAAGCACGGGGACGCCGAGGGGCTGCGGCGCAAGCGTGTGTATCTGGAGACCGTGGTCCGGGAGCTCGATGGCGGATCGATCGGGCGGACCCCGTGCGCGAACAACTACGGTCTGGTCACCTACGAAGAGGACCCGCAGCCGTGGAGCGACCAGTCCGTGGGCACTGGCGGGCGTGACCTGACCGTGGGCATCCGGAAGTTCCTGGATCTGGTGAAGGAGGGCGACCTCAACTGCGCCTTCGCCTTCATCGACCCTCAGGTCGACCGGTCCAAGCAGCAAGCGGCCCAGACCGCGCTGCGTGTCGTGGAGACTCGCGACGACGGCATCGTGGTCAACGGTGTCAAGGCCGTGGCCACCGGTGTGCCGTTCGCCGACTACATTCACATTGGCGTCTTCTACCGCCCGGCAATCGAGAGCGAACAGGTCATCTACGGCGCGTGTCCGGCGAACGCGCCGGGCGTCACGATAGTCTCCCGCGAGGCTACGGTGCGTGACGACTCCGATAACCACCCGATTTCTTCGGCCGGCGACGAGCTCGAGTGCACCGTCATCTTCGACAACGTGTTCATTCCGTGGGAGTTTGTATTCCACATCGGAAGCCCCGAGCACGCTTCGCTGTACCCGCAGCGCATCTTCGACTGGACGCACTACGAGTCGCTCATCCGGCAGATGGTCCGGGCCGAACTCATGGTCGGACTCGCGATGCTGATGACCGAGCACCTCGGCACCTTCCAGATTCCGCCGGTCCAGGCGCGCGTGGCGCGTCTCGTCGAGTTCTACCAGACGATGCGAGCCCACGTGATCGCGTCCGAGACGGAAGGGTTCATCTCGCCGTCGGGGCTCTACAAGCCGAACGTCCTGCTCTTCGACTTCGGCCGGTCGTACTACCTGGAGAGGTACGCGGAAATGCGGAATGAGGTGGTCGACCTTGCCGGCCGTGCCTCGCTCCTGTTCCCCACCGAGGAGCAGTGGAACAACCCCGAGCTTCACAGCTGGCTGGAACCGCTGCAGGCAGGTGCGGTCGGCGAGCCCTACGACCGCGTGCGCATCTCGCGCGTCATCCGTGACCTGTTCCTCACCGACTTCGGCGACAGGGTGAGCACCTTCGAGCAGTTCAACGGGACCCCGATGCTCCCCACTCGGATGCACACGATGAAGCGCTCGGAGCTCTCACCCTCCGGGCCGCTCACCCAGCTTGCTCGGAAGGTCTGTGGCCTTCAGGAGCCCGACGCCCCCGAGGTGACGGCTTACACCGAGCAGGCCGAATATGCCCGACGCCTTGACGGCGCCAGGCTTGAGGGCTCACGGGCCCGCTGAGCCGACGACGGTGCGGGAGGGCGGTTCGTGGCCGCCGGCGGCCACGAAGCGCCCGCCCTCACCGTTGCCCTGGGCACAGGCCCGATGAGGATCAGCAGTAACTGGGCGGGGGATGCCAGCCCTGGCGTCCCTCGCGTGTGGACGGAGAGAATGACATGGCTTATTACATTGCACGTGCGGCGGACCGGAAGTTCTTCGATGTCGAGGGCGTGCCGGGTCTTCGGCAGGCGCTCCTGGTCGGACACGAGCAGGGTGCTGCTCACCTGGAAGTGAGCTTGTACGAGCTGGCTCCCGGGGCGACAACGGGCTGGGCTCGCTGCCCGTTTGAGGAGTCGTGGTTCATCACCGGCGGATCGGGCGAAGCTGCCTTTGCCGGGCTGCGCTACGAACTTGGTTCCGGCGACTACGGTGTGGCGCCTGTCGGCATCGCCCACTCGCTGTCCGCCGGTGATGAGGGGCTGACCTGGCTCGGGGTACGCGCACCGAAGCCGCCGACGTTCGACGGAGCCCGTAGCAGCATTGCCGCCAAGCCCTCTCCGGGTGAGAATCTCGGGCGCCCGTCCGAGACGGACCCCCGGCATCGCTTCGTCGGGCACTTCGAGGACTCGGACATGGCCCCGTACGCGCAGCTGTCGATGCCTGGCTACCACGGTCCCAACGTCAAGAACATCAGCCTCAGGATGATGGTGGACCAGCTCCTGGGAGCGCAGCATCACACTGTCTTCGTGTGCGAGATCGCGCCGAAGTCCGGCCCGGGCAAGGCGGCCAAGGTCCACTACCACCCGTTCGAGGAGATCTACTACTTCACCTCCGGCGGGATGCGAGGGACCCTCGACGGCAACGACGAGGTCATCCAGACGGGTGATCTGGTGTGGGCAGGCACCAACGGCACACATGGTTTCGTCAACGAACGGAATGAGCCGGCCCGCTGGATCGAAGTGCAGTCGCCGATTCCTCCGACTTCGGACGGGTTCTTCTTCCCGGACGACTGGCGTAAAGTCCCGGATGATCACTGAGGATCGCCGAGGATCTCGGACGAGCACTGAGGATCACTGACGAGCACTGAGGAGCACGGAGGCCGGACGATCGATGGGTGACTCCGATTCCGATCGACCAAGTGGCTCAAAGGCGCCGGGTCGCCAGCATCGCGCGATCATCAGACGGAAACTGGCAATGCCGGAGCCGGCGAAAGGCGTCGTCGTCCGCGACAGGCTCAGTCAACGGTTGAGAGGGCTTCTCGACCGCCACACTGTGGTGAATGTGTTCGCGACAGCAGGGGCCGGCAAGACCACGGCAGTGGCCCTGGCTGTCGGTGACCTCGACAGGCCCGTCGCCTGGCTGTCACTCGACGGTACGGAGCAGGCGGCGGGCCGCCTGCTCGTCTACCTCGAGGCGGCTGTCGAGGGCGTTGTCCCCGGCGCAGCCGATGTGGCGACTGATGCCCTGAGCAGCAGTCTTCACATCGGTGAGGCAGCCGGTCTGCTGGCTGAAAGCCTCCAGGGGAGTCGGCTCATCCTGGTGTGCGACAACGTGGAACGAATCGCCCCCGACGAGTCCTGCATCGCCGTGCTGTCGTCCTTCGCCCGCTACCTGCCATCTGGCGTGAACCTCGTACTGATTTCGCGCGTCGATGTCCGCCTCGACCCGGGCTCGACGAGCGAGCGTGACCGGGTGGGTGAGCTGGTCGAGAGCGATCTCGCCTTCGACGTTCAGGAAGCGGGCGCAGCACTTCGAACTGTCGGCCATGTCGACGTGAATCCGGTTCAGGCGGTGGCAGCGACAGGAGGCTGGGTCACTGGCGTCCTGTTCGAGGGCTGGCGTCATGCACGCTCTCGCGAACTGGATCCCGACTCGCTGCGGTCCTATGTCGCAGCGCACGTCTTCAACTCGCTTTCCGTGGTTCAGAGGACGTTCCTCCTTCATACGAGTCTGTTGGGGGAGGTATCGGTCGAGGGTGCCCGTGCCCTGGGACAGGAGAACGCAGCGCAGGTCATGGCAGATCTCCGCGCCCGGCATCTTCCTGTGACGTGGTCCTCGGACGGTTCGCGCATGACGCCGCACCCGGTGTTTCGCGACTTTCTGCACGAGGCACTGGGACGCGAGGATGCCAAGGCGCTCGGTGTGGTTCGCCGCAGGCACGCCGAGGTCCTGATCGCCCGCGGCGAGCACGAGGAAGCCGTCGATGAGCTGCTTCGGCTCGGTGACCTTGAGGCGGCTGGGCGGCTGGCTGCCGTGGCCCTCCCCAGCCTCGTCGCGCGGATGGACTTCGCGCCCGCGGCACGGTGGCTCGATGCCCTGGGAGCGTCGGTCCGGACTCTGACCCCGGAGATCGGATCGGTCATCCTGCGCGTTGCGTTCGCACTCGAGCAAGCTCATCGTGGAGTGGAACTCGTCGACCGCCATGGATACGACTGGCTTCTGGAGCTGGGAGATCCCGACTTTCAAGAGGCCCACGTCCTGGCCTGTTGGTGCCTTTGGCACTCCGGGCGGATCGAGGAGGCGCAGTCCCTTGCCGATCGGCTGCCACCAGGGCGGAACTGGCTCATCGCGCAGACGCTGATCGCGCTGGCCACCGGCGAGGAGCATCCACCCTTTCCCGAGTACTCGACCATGCCGTCCGGCCCACTCGACGGTTTGCTGATGCGGCTTGCTTTCATGCGCGGTCGCCTTGAAGGCCTCGACGACCCGAGTTCGTTCGATCCGTGGCGCACTGTCCTCGGGGGTCCCTGGGTCGTCGCCGCGCTGCGCGCCACCGGGCGACTCGATGCCGCGATGTCGATGTTCGAGCCTCGCAGTGGTTCAGCGCAGCCCGTCTGGCTGCATGCCGTCGACGCCGTCGATCTCATGCTCGACCTTGGCCGGGGAGAGGAAGCCTGCGCGTCCATCAAGCGAGGAAGAGAGCTCATCGCGTCAACCGGCTCGAAGGTGTACAAGAACATGAGCCTGCTCGTCGAAGCCAAGCTGTGGCTGCGCCTCGAGGGTGACACACAGCGTGCCGACCGCGTGCTCGCGGAGGCAGCAGCCAACGGAGCCTTGGAGTATGCCCTCACACGGGAGACGTGGCAGATGTGGTCGGGTCTGTCGATGCTTCTGCAGAACAGAGATGCCGAGGGGCACGAGCACCTCTCGGAATGCCTCCGGAGCATGCAGCAGGGAGACCGTCATCTCGATCTCCCGACGGCTGCCGTGTACCTGGCCGAAGCGCAATGGCGTCTCGGCCTCGAAGATGAGTCCGACGCCACGGCCGACCTTGCGATGGACTCCGCCTCGACGCACAGAACACATCACCTGCTGCTGACGGCGCTGGCGGACGTGCCGTCGGTTGCGGCCAGAGCAGCGGACACCAAGTCCAGTCGCATGTCGCCTTGGCACGAGATCCTCGCTGTCCTCTCGGGCCAACACCCCGTACGCGTGAACGCGAGTACGCCCCGACTGGTGCTCGAGGAGTTCGGCGAGCCGACTCTCACGATCGACGGAAACGTGGCTCAGCTTCGGCTGACGAAGAGCGTCGAGCTTCTCAGCTACCTGCTCTGGACACCCGAGCGCAGGGCTACACGCGAAGAGGTTCTCGGGGCGCTCTTCGGTGGCCGCAATGATGCTGCCGGCCGAAGCTATCTACGGCAGGCGCTCTACCGGCTTCGCGAAGTACTGCCTGACGGCTTGGGCCCGGCGCAGGACGGCGACGTTGTCCGACTGGTCGGCCCCACGTTGGCCATGGGTACGACACAACGGGCAGTCGACCTCATCGCCCAGGCCGGGAGGCAGGACGGAGAGATTCGCCTCCAGACGCTGTCGCAAGCCCTCAGCATTGCTGAGAGAGGGCCCTACCTTGCGACGGTTTCAGGGGATTGGGTTGCCGAGCGCCGCGTAGCCCTGGCGGACACCTTCATGTCGGCTCGAGTCGCCGCAGCCAAGCTCGCGTATCAGATGAACCGTTATCGCGAAGCAAAGGGACTGGTCGACCACGTGCTTCGCGAAGACCCGTACCGCGAGCAGGCCTGGCAGCTCGCCATCAGACTGGCGCATGCCAGCGGCAGCGACGACGCCGTGCTGGCGCTCTACCAACGCTACGTCGCCCGGATGCGGGAGCTCGGCGTGCCACCGTCCGACGAGGTTCGCCGGCTCGTCGTGCAGCTGCGCCGATAAGCCTGGCCGATTTCGCGTCGATAAACATGTCGCCGGCCACACTCAAATCCCCTGGTGACAGGAAACGCTCAAGCCATCTCGTTACAGGCAACGGAGGCATCATGGGTGCATCGACCGCGCAGGAGATGCGTGCTACATATCGCGGAGCAATGGCACGCTTCACGACCGGCGTCACGATCGTGACCACCATGACTCCGAACGGACCAGCAGGGATGACGGCCAGTGCTGTTGCGTCTGTTTCGCTGGATCCGCTCTTGCTGTTGGTGTGCGTCGGAAACACCCTTGCGACGAGGGACGCGATTTCCGGCTCCGGAGTCTTCGCTGTCAGCGTCCTTTCACGGGGCCAGGAACGGCACGCGCTTCAGTTCGCGAGCCGGTGTGACGACAAGTTCGCTGGCGTCGGGCTGCGAACCGACCACGACCTCCCCGTCGTCGACGGCTCAGTCGCTCACTTCGCCTGCAACGTGAACGAAGAGATCGCCGGGGGAGACCACACGATCTTCATCGGCGAGGTGGTCAGCTGCGGTTACTCCGTCGACCCGGACCCCCTCGTGTACTTCGGTGGACGATTCGGCAGCCTCTGCGATCCCCGTACCCATGCGCAGCTGGCGTACGACTGGCAGCTCGCTTCATCGCTCTAGCAGAACCCCGCCCAGGCGCCCAGGCCAGTACCACGCATCACCGTGAGGTATCGGGCCTGGCCGATACCAACAACCCTTTGCGCACGTCGCGCACCTTATCCCCAGGAGATGAACGTGAACGTATCCGTGCTGGGTCTCGGCCAGATGGGATCCGCCATCGCCGAACGACTCATCAACGCAGGCCACGAGGTCAGTGTCTGGAATCGGTCGAAAGGCAAGGCTGACGGCCTGGTCGCCAAAGGCGCGTTCGAGCTGGACGCTCCCCACGAGGCATGGGCCCGATCAGAGGTCTGCATCACGATGGTCGCAGACTCCCGTGCCCTGGCGGATATCGCGCTCGCGCCCGACGGGGGGCTCGCCCACGCCGCGTCCGGCAAGGGACGGACTCTCATCGACATGAGCACTGTCTCTCCGGAGGTCTCCCGTGACGTGGCCGCCGCGGCCGCGGCCGGCGGTGTCCAGTACCTACGCGCTCCAGTGAGCGGCAACCCGGGCGTCGTGCGGGCCGGGAACCTCACGATCATCGCCTCGGGTGAGGACGCCGTCTTTACGTCCGTCGAAAGCCTGCTCCGCGACATCGGCCCCCAGGTGTTCTACGCCGGCGAAGGAGATGCTGCACGCATCATCAAGCTGGCTCTCAACCTCATGGTCGCCGGGACGGCCGAACTTCTCGCCGAGTGCATCGCATTGGCGGAGGCACACGACGTACAGCGGGACAAGCTTCTGGAGATCGTCGGCGCCTCGGCGGTCGGGTCGCCGTTCGTGAAGTACAAGATCGGGCCCCTCCTGGCGGACGACTACACGTCGACGTTCAGCTCGCGGCTCATGCGCAAGGACGTAGACCTGGCCCTCGAGTCGGCGGCAGCCGGTGGAGTTCCGCTGCCGGTCACCGGCGTCGTGCAGCAACTGCTTCAGGCGTGCATCTCGACCGGCCTGGGTGACCTGGATTTCATGGCCCTCCTCATCCGGCTCCAGCGTGAGGCCGGCCAGACATCTGCCTGACCGACTTCGGCACCGGGGGCAGGAACAGAGAAGATCACCGCGAAGTCTCTACCGACGCTGCTGATGTGGGGTGATGAGGCTGTCTCTGTCCCTGACCTACGTGGGTGAGTACCTCGGTGGTGTCGCGAACCCACGGGTGCAGTGGCGGTGGGGGAAGGGTGCGGTATCACCACGGGACGTAAGGTTCGATGCGGTTACGTGCCGGGCCGTCCCTTGGGTCAGGGACACCGACGAGCCGGGCACCGCCCTGGTTGAACTCCCGGCCCGGGCCTGAGGGTGCCCGGGCCGTGGACGTGGATGAGTGCGCGGTGGTGGTAGACCGCACCGTCGACGGCTCCGCCGAGCAGGCCGCGCGGCACCAGGCGTTGTCTCGTGCAGTCCTCAGGGAGCTCGCATGCCTGAACCACGCCTGGTGGAGCAGGTCGCAGCGCGACGACCATGACATTCCTCCCCTGCTGCGGAGCTACTCTGATGTGCAGTGGGTGTCGGCCGCGTTCCCCCGTCGCGGTCGGCACCCGCTTTCGTGTCCTCTCAGACACCGCTGGTGCGGGCGGCCGGCAGGTCCTCGGACTCCAGCACTGCGGCGATGGCGTGCTCGGCGCGCGCCTCCATGAGATGTCGTAGGCGCGGGTGACCTCGGTGACCCGCCGACGGCAAAGCGTCGGCTCGCCGGTGGTGCTCCAACAGGTGGCGCGGATGCCAGCGGACCGGCCGGCACTCGTCTGGCTCGGGTGCTGGCGGAGGCCGCGAGCCGGTCAACGCTCCTGCGGTTGATACGCGCTGCCCGAGCCGGCGCCGCACGCGCCGGGGCCGTGGCGCTGGAGGATGCGGTGGACAGTGGTCAGGATCCGCGCCTCGCGGTCGAGGTGCCCCCGGAGTGGCGGAGGTAGAACGGCTTCACGGAGAAGTGCAGCACCAACTGGCGCGGCACGTCCGCCCCGTCGATGTGGGGGCGGCGCGTCTGTGAGGTCCAACCGCCGGCCGGCCGCTCCGAGGGGGTGATCCATTCCCCGTCGCGCAGGTGCCCGGTCACCCAGGCGTATGTCGTGGTCCAGTCCGGTGAGGGCTCGGTGTCGTCGGTCACCTGGGCGCTCTGCCGGGCGGGGTGATCATGTGGTGGCGGGTTCCCGGTGCCCGGCGAGGAGCATGGCGATCATGGAGCGGGCGGTGGCCCGGAGTCGTTCGGGGTCTTGGTAGACGCGTTCCATGACGACGGTGCCGCGGGTCATGGTGATCAGGACCCGGGCCGCTTCGGCGGGTGGGACGGTGAGCCGGCCGGCTGCGTCCAGCCGGGAGAGCCGTTCGGTCATGGTGTCCTCGAGGCGGTCGAGCATGCGGCGGATCGCGGCGCGGATGGGCTCCGCGTCGGCTTGGGTGTCGGTGGCCGTCTTGGTGGACAGGCAGCCGCGGGGCGGGGTGCCGCGGGTCATGGAGTTGATGGTGAAGTCGAAGAAGTCCTCCAGCGCCCGTCGGACGTCCGGCTGGTCCAGGGCGGTCCTGGCGTCGGCGATGAAGGCGTCCGCGTAGTCCTCGAAGACACGCAGGAACAGCGATTCCTTGTCCTGATACGCGTTGTAGAGCGAGCCGCGCTGCACGCCCGTGGCGGTCGCCAGGTCCTGCATGGAGGTCGCTCCGTAGCCCTGGTGCCAGAAGACGTCCAGGATCCGGCCCAGGGTGTGCTGCTCATCGAACTGCCGCCGTCCAGCCATGAGCCCACGTTAATTCATTTTTGACGCCATCGTCAAAGTTTGCAATGCTGTCAAACATGACGGGGCTGTCAAAGATGGCCCAGGCAGACGGGCCGGGCCATGCCCCGGTCCGCCGTGCCCGGGCGGAAAGAGGACACACGCACATGAACGACACACCTCCCGCACCCGCTCCCTGGCGCGCCATCGCGGCGGGCGCGAGCGCGAGCTTCGTCGGCATCGGCCTGGCCCGTTTCGCCTACACGCCACTGCTGCCGGAGCTCATCAACGCCCACTGGTTCTCGGCCTCGGCTGTCGCCTACCTGAGCGCGGCGAACCTCGCCGGCTACCTTCTGGGCGCGCTCGCCGCCCGCCGCGTCGCGCGGCGGCTCGGCGACCGACGGGCACTGCGCTGGATGATGGTGCTCGCCACGGTGGGCCTCCTGGCGTGCAGTGTCCCCGTCTCGGTGGCCTGGTTCTTCGGCTGGCGCCTGGTCTCGGGAGTGGCAGGCGGTGTGATCATGGTGCGGGTCGCCGGGGCCGTGCTGCCCTACCTGCGCGGTGAGCGCCGGGGACTGGCCGGTGGCGCGATCTTCGCGGGCCTGGGCCTGGGCATCGCCGCCTCGGGGACGCTGGTGCCACTTCTGCTGACCGCCGGCCTGAGCAGTACGTGGTTCGGCCTGGCGGCGCTGTGTGCGCTGCTCACGGCCCTGAGCTGGAGCGGATGGCCCACGCCCCGGGCGTCCCCGACGGCCGCGGCCTCCGGGGCCCCGTCCCGGGCAGGCGAGTCGGCCCGGTCGCCGCGACTGACGCTACTCCTCGTTCAGTACGCCTTGATCTCGATGGGCCTCGTCCCCACCATGTCCTTCCTCGCCGACTTCGTCAGCCGCGGCCTGGGCCGGGGTTCCGGCAGCGGCTCCATGGTGTGGATCGTCTACGGACTCGGTGCACTCGTCGGGCCCACCCTCTATGGGCTTCTCGGCGACCGCCTGGGATTTGCCAGGGCGCTTCTGCTGATCACCCTGGTGCAGACCGGAGCGCTCACGGCGCTCGCCTTCGCGCACGGCCTGTCCGAGGTCGCGGTGCTGAGTGCCGTCATCGGGTCCTTCCCGCCCGGCGTCGTGCCCGTCGTCCTGGGGCGCGTCCACGAACTGGTGCCCGCACGCGCCGAGGAACAGTCGGCGGCCTGGGGGAGGGCCACCGTCGCCGGTGCCCTCTCGCTGGCGGTGTCCGCCTACCTGTACTCGTACGTCTTCGACCTGACGGGCCAGAACCACCGCGTGCTGTTCCTGATCGGCGGCGGGGCCCTCGTCCTGGCGCTCCTGACCGGCCTCGCCGCGCGGTTTATGCGCTCAGGCGGGGAGCGTGCGGTCCATGTGGCCGCACCCGAGCCCGTCACGACCGCGGGCTGAGAGGGCCAGGGCCGGCACGTCATCGGCCGACACGGCCTGGGGCGGGAGCGCGCCGTCGCGGTCCCGCCCCGGTGAGCCGGCGACACTTCAGGCCGAAGACACTGGTGAAGCGGGCGCCGCGCGGAACGTCCAGCCGCCCCCGCCACGCGTCGTCGCCGTGCCGCTGCCAGGTGGCCCCGTCGTCGAAGCTGACCTCCAGGGTGACCGCGCGGCTCGGGGCCGCACCGCGGGCGCGCGGCAGGTGCGAGGCGCCGGCGATGATCTCGCCCTGGCGCTGCGCCCGTCCGACGAGGTCGATGCAGACCCTATGGTCCAGCCGGAGTGGCTTCAGGGTGGTGTTGTACGCGTAACCCGAGACGAAGCCCCCCGCTCGGTGTGCGTACGGGTCGCGAACTGGCGGCCGGTCCGACAGGCCGCGGCTGTTGCAGACGACGAGTAGGTAGGGGAGCGGGCCCGGGGAGGGCAGCTCGGCGCAGGCGTGGTCCACGCCCTGTGGGAGGAGTTCGTCACGCCGGAGGAGGGAGGTCTTCGCCGTGGCGAGGCCGTCGTGGATGACGCCCGCGTGCCCGCCGGAGTCGCGTCAGGAAGGCGTCCCGAACACGGCGACGGGCAGGCGGCGGTGAACCGGACCATGAGGTCGTGGTGTTCGGCCTAGAGGTCGCCGGGTCGGGTGAGCAGCATCCGGGCGAGTCTGCGCGGGGAGATGTGGGGGCGGTCGGCCTCCGCGCGGCCTGCGCCGGTGTCGTCCGCCTGCGGACCGGGCGTGCCGGGCGGGTGTCAGCCGGGTGCGGTGACCGCGCCCTCGATGAGGTGGTGAGCGGCCGCGTCGGTTCGGGTCACGTCATGGGTCACCAAGCGGTCCTGGCACAGTCCGCGCAGGCCGGAGATGAGCATCGTGGCCCTCACTCGCGCCTGCTCCGGCGGGTGACCCAGCCGGTCGTAGGCGGCGGCGATGGGGCCGAGCATGACCTCGACGGTGTCGGCCGCGAGGTCACCGTACTGCTCCGGATCGGTGGCGGCCAGGCTGAGCAGCTGCAGCAGCATGCGGACCGGCCCGGCCTGCTCCCCGACGGTCATCGCTTCCCACAGGGCATGGGCGCCCTCGCGCAGGCCGGCGGTCTCGTGGACGTCGTCGAACATCGCGTGGACGTCGGGACGGCTGGCGGCCAGCGCCTGGGCCAGCAGGTTCTCGCGGCTGCCGAAGTAGTACAGAAGCATGCGTTTGGTCGTGCCGATGGCCTCCGCGAGCGGGCTCAGCGACATCTGTGCGAGGCCGTGGTGCTGGAGGTACTGCACAACCTGCCTCAGCAGCTCGGCACGCTTTTCGGCATTGAAGGGGCGAGGCACACCTTTGACTGTACCGATCGGTACGCGTAAGGTCCATCGGGCGTAGGTGTGCCGATCGGTACGTCAACGAATTACTGCAATGGCGACGGCCGGGTGCGAGGAACGGAGATGAGCGTCATGGAGCTGGCTGCACCGCGAATGACGATCGCGGAACGTAGCGTCGGAGGACTTGGTCCCACCGTCGCCCTGCGGAGGCCCAGCAGCGACTCCGAGATCCCCCCGTGGACCGTGGAGGCAAGGAGAGTCGGCGTCGTGATGGCGCTGACCGCCCGCACAACGCGGCCGGTGCAAGGGCGCGGCTTGGGTACAGACGAACTGGTCCACCGGCACTGGCGCGGCGGCCGTGACATCGCCGTACATCCGGTCGGCAGTGTGCACGACGAGTACTACGGCGCGGCTCACGGCGGCGTCCAAGGGGCGGCTCTGTGAAACACCGGATCGAGCGCCCGCAGGGCATACCCCTGGCCAGGACTCTGGCCGAGACTCTGATGTTCCCGGCGGTACTCTTCCTCGGCCTTCTGTTCTGCTTCTCCACGGCCTTTCACGCGCCTCAGCCGCACCACGCGAAGATCGTGGTCGCTGAGCCGGCACTGGAGCGCAAGGTCGATACCGCTCTGCAGCGGCAGCATCCCGGTGGGTTCGATGTCACCGCCGTGGCGGACGCGCAGGAAGCCCGCCGGGCGGTGCTGAACCGGGACGCCGTGGCGGGCTACGCCGTCGAGGGAAGACACAGCAGTGTTCTGTACGTGGCCAAGGCCAACGGGACGTCCCTCGAGTTGGCGCTGGCCAAGGGTTTCACTCAGCTTGCGGCGCACAACCACCAGAAGCTCACGGTCACGGACGTGGCACCCACCGTGAGCAAGGACCAGAATGCCACGACCTTGGTCTATTTCGGGGTCGCCTGGAGTGTCCCCGGCTACATACTCGCGACGACCCTGCTGCGGGCGGTGACCTTCAACCGTCGCAGGAAACTGATGACCATCGTGGGCGTCTCTGCCCTCTTCAGCGTCGTGGGCTTCTACGTCGGCGTAGGCCTGGACTACTTCCCCAACGACTCCTCCGTGCTGGCGATCGCCTTCTTGCTCACCACGGCGGTGGCCACGTTCGCCTCCGGTGTGGCGCCTTTCACCAAGCAGTTCTTCCCTCTGGTGGGTATGGGTCTGTACATCGTGCTGAGCGTTCCCTCCAGCGGTGTGTCTCCCGTCCCGCTGCTGCCGACGTTCTTCCAGGACCTGCACGCCATCATGCCGCTGGGCAACGCGGTGGACGCCCTGAAGGGAGTCCTGTACTTCGACGATGCGGGGGTGCTCAGGCCGGTGCTCGTGCTCTGTGCGTGGATTACGGCGGGTCTGGCCCTGCTGGGCCTCGACGCGTGGCGGCGCCACCGGATGGCCGCACGACGGGGCGAGGAGGTCGAGCAGGAGGACATTGAGGAGGTTGAGGAGCCGCCGGTGGAGGATCCGTCCGTGGAGGCACCCACGCCCACCGCGCTCCCGGTCCACCACCACCAGTTCGGCGAGCCGTTGCCGATGCTGGAGGGCACCGTCCGCGACGAAGAGCAGCAGCCCGTCCGCCATGCCGCTGTGACCGTCATGGACACCCGTGGCCGGCAGTTGGTGCGGACCACGACGAACGCGCAGGGCGAGTACGCCGTGACCGGTCTACCCGAGGAATTCATAAGCGTCGTGGTCTCGTACCCCGGCCGAAATCCGGTGGTCCACCAGAAGTTGCTGCAGTCCGGTGTGGCCGTCCGGGCCGACTTCACCATGCATGACCGGCGCAACGGGGCGTCACCTCGCATGCCGTCCAATGGAGTGGTCCGAAAATGAAGCATGAGTCCTGGTCATCGGAGTCGTGACTGGGGTGTGCTGCATCACCTCCACAGTCATCGCTGCCGGGTAGGTCGTGCTGCGGATGCGTAGCACGACCTACCCGGCGGCAACCCCTAGGTGGCCTGCCGTGTCTGGGGTGTGGGCACTGTCGGTTCAGAGGGGGACCGGGACGCGACCGTCGTCTCCGCTTGTTCTGCCCTTTCCGCCTCTTCCGCCGTCTTCTCCCGTCTCGCCGTCTTCGCCTTCCTGGGGCCTGCCTGGGCTGGGACGCGCAGTGGCGCTGTCGGAGGGGAGGCGGCAGGAGCGGCGGGTCGGGCTCGAGTTGGGTTGGCGGAAGGGTGCGCGCCGGGCGGATGTGAACGCGGTGGACTGCCGCGGCCATCGCGCTCAGCCGGTGCCGGACTTGTGTGGCGGTCTGCGGGCGGTCGGCCGGATTCCTGGCCGGTAGCTCCAGGATCACCTTGTCCGGGTCCTGCGGTAGCCCGGCGCGCATCAGGCGTGGCGGCGTGGGAGGCTCGGTGATGTGTTTGGGCGGCACCACGTGCCGGGCGTCGTCTTCGAACGGCAGTCGTCCGGTGAGCAGTTCGTAGAGGAGGGAGCCAGGGAGTACAGGTCGCCCTGCCCGTCGAGAGCTCATTCTCCTTGGGCCTGTTCCGGCGACATGTAGGCGGGTGTGCCCATTATCGACCCGGTGGTGGTCATGGCGGTCGCGCCCGGATCCGCAGCGAGAAGGGCATCCGCTGGGGCGGACGCGCGCGAATGGCAGCCTGATCACCCGCTGACGTTCAAGGTCGCACAGTCCGCGACCCCCAGATCGGACAGCACCGCCCGCAGCCGCTCCAGGGCCGCAGTCGTGTCCGAGCCCTCCACGATTTCAAGGTCAAGATGGCAACGACCCGTGCCACTGCCTGCGCCGGTGACCTCGCCGTCGAGCTCGAACACCGCTTCCAAAGCCTCCGCGACCTCATCGCGGTCGATCGGCAGCCCCACGAAGACGATCTCGACGAACACCCCGGCCCTCCCTCTCAACCCGGCGAACAATAGCGGTCAGAGCACTAGCCACCCACCCATTGTGTCGGTGACCTATACAGATCGAAGGTCTTTCCACGGCTTGGGGATTTTCTCTGAACTGGGGTGCTTTACCGAACATGGCCTGAAGTTTACTCAGGTCACCGTTGGCTTTCGTGATGTGCTTGAGTGCCGTGGACTCGCCCCGATCCATCTCGACGAACCCCGGACCGTCCACCGGGAAGATCCGACCGTGAGGCTCAACAGCATATCGTCTGCCATTGACCCCACAACGAGCACTGTCAGGATCGAACTGCGCGCTCCCTGCGGCAATCTCCGCAATATCATTGGCCAGGATGTTGCGTACAAAATGTATTTTCCTCTTTGCGTTTGAACTGGCAAACTTCACAGCGTAGTTGCAAATTGGAGACCCATGGCAGGTTATACTGTCACGGTTTCCCGCCCTGACGGGTTGCGCGCATTAGAGTGACGACTGTTGCAACCCAGGCGAGAGGAGATTTAGCATACCAGAGGCATTTGGCCCGCCGATTTGCATGGCAGGACAAATTACAGCTTTGAAGTTTTTGGGTATGCCCTCAATTCGTAGGCTCGTGAGTCCTTGACCGGATGATTGATTCGCCCCTTTCGGCCTCCGGGTTTGAAGGCGGGGTCGTCGCGTATCGCTGCGGCTGCGCCCGGTTTCCACCACTGGCCGTTACCCAGCTCCATACTGACGAAGCGTGCCGGCGGCCCGGCGCCCGCGATGGACGAGGAGAGATGACGATGAACCGACCCTTCCGGCCCTTTCGCGCGGCTGTAGTCACCGCGTCCGTCGCGACAGTCACCACTCTCGGCGTCACCGTGGCCCAGGCGGCCAATACCCAGACGCCGCTCTACGACCTCGCCACGGCCCCCGTCGTGACACCTTCCCCGGTGCGCTCCGCGCCTGACCGTCCGGAGCCACGCCCAGCGTCGCACGGGCGGCGGGAGACCGGCCGGGAGACACTGACGCCTCCGCTGTCCTCACGCATGGCTACGCCATCGACGAGGCCGGCGAAGCGCCACTCCGTCACAACGCCCCCGGCAGACATTCGGATCGGCTCCTACCGCAACTGCAGTGCGCACCCGCAGCCCTGCATCGACGCCGGAGCGCTGACGATGTACGCCGGGAATATCCTCGCGGGGCACGACTACATGGGCTATCAGTGGCTGTCCCGAGTCCCGGTCGGCCGTACGGTCGGCGTCATCTCCGGCCCGCTCGAGGGGGCGTACAAGGTCTATGACCATCTGACGATCAGCCGCCAGGGTGGATCCGTCCCGACGTTCCCCGGCTCGCCCTCGCTCGTTCTGCAAACGTGCGAGGGGAGTATGACGGCGTTCTCGCTACTACACCGGGTCTAGCATCAATACCGATAACTTAGGGTGTTGATGTCTGCTTGACCCGTTTGGGTTCGGTGGCACCGACGATGGTGATGGCCGGGACGCGTGGGCAGTCTGCAACGCGGTGGATGACGCCCTTGAGGCGCCAGCTGGCGACTGTGCTTTTGATGACGCGGGGGTTGGCCCGGCGGCGTCGCGGTGGCAGGAGGCGTTCGAGGAGTTCAGCGTGGGCTGCTTTGACCACGGGCGAGTCTGCCGGCGGGAAACGCCGCCTGGTCGGTGACCTGCGGCGCACGACGCGCAGCGAGCGGGTGGGACTGCGCAATCGTCCACGGGACCGCACGCCCATGCGCCGCTTGGCGCACGCGAGGGGAGAAAATCTGTGCTGGAGAGCGCTTCACCGGGTTCCTCCGAGGATGCCCCGGCCTTTCAGGCCGGGGAGGAATCGGGCTCCTGCGGCGCAGGGCAGGGATAGCCGGATCGCCGTCAGGGCGATCCGGTTTCCACCCCGTGCGGCGGTGATGTCGCCCACGATGATCGAGAACTCTCAACTGTCAGTCCTCCCAGGTGGGTTCGGATGCATGACGACAGTAGCGGCCACGGCCGTATCAGCAACGCCCTGAAGAACGACGGCACCGTCGAACTCGACATCCGCGCCACCACCTCCCACGGCGACATCACCGCCCGCAGCCTCTGAAAAGAGCAGGACCGGGACCGCCCGGCCGGGCCCACCGCGATCATGGCCCGGCCGGGTCGCCGCCCACGACCCAGCCGCCCGTCCCGCACGGCCCGCGTCCCGCACGGTGTGCGTCCCGCACGGCCTGTGCTTCACGCGCAAAGCCCTGAAGGAGTCATCCACGACGCTTGCACCCGATCTGGGAGAACACATGACGAAGAACAGCATGTCCGCGACCGGTTCGACGTGGGCCGGCATGGTGCCGGTCGACGATACGGCCCTGGCCGTCACCGACACCGGCGGCCCCGGCATCCCCGTGGTCTACCTCAATGG
>NZ_JBSFJX010000070.1:0-43290 GCF_053598275.1 Streptomyces sp. NPDC001156
ATGAGACCCGACCCGCGCGCGAGCGGCACAAGGCCCACGTCGGAACAGCCGCCCCAGTAGGGAACGCCCCACCCACAGGCGTGGCACTCCCGAACGGGAACTGGTCGGACGGCATCCCATCACGGGATGACTCTTAGGAGGAGTGCCGGGCGGCGTTCGCGAGAATCGCCTCCTTGAGGTGCTCGGCGAGCCCCGGACGCATGGATTCGTAGTACGCCTTGAAACGCTCGTCGGCCACGTACATCTCGGCGAGACCCCGGTGCATCTCGTACGGGCACTCATAGAACCACGTGCAGATGTGCTGCCGGTGCTCCTCGGCCAGGTCCATGGCCGCCTCCCCGGTCGGCGGTTCACCGGCGGCCATCAGGGCGCCGTAGCGCTCGCCCCAGGCGGTGACCTCGGCCTGCATGCGCTTCCAGTCGTCCTTGGTGTAGCGGGCGGCGCGACGCTGCGACTCGGCGTACGCCTCGGTGCCACCCCAGCGCTGCTCCGCCTCCTCGGCGTACTGCTCGGGGTCCTTGTCCCCGAACACCTCGAACCTCTCCTCGGGCGTGAGGTTGATGCCCATCTTTCGTGCCTCCATGGCGTGCTCCACGGCCGCCGCCATCTTCTGCAGCTTCTCGATCCGGGCGGTCAGCAGTTCGTGCTGGCGGCGCAGATGCGCACGCGGGTCCGCGTCCGGGTCGTCGAGCAGGGCGGCGACCTCGTCGAGCGGAAAGCCGAGTTCCCGGTAGAACAGGATCTGCTGCAGCCGGTCGAGGTCCGCGTCGCCGTAGCGCCGGTGACCGGCATGCGTGCGCTCACTGGGCACGAGCAGCCCGATCTCGTCGTAGTGGTGCAGCGTGCGCACGGTCACGCCGGCGAAACCGGCCACCTGGCCCACCGAGTAGCTCACTTCCGCTCCCTTCTGGGTACGCACCTCAGGCTGCGGCCTCACGTCGCGTGAGGTGCAAGCGGCATTCCTCCGCGGGCCGCGGCGTGCCTCCGGATGTCCGCCCGCCACGGGCGTTATGCCAGTTTTGCCCGCTTATGGTGAGCCCGTGGCCCAGCACACCGCGCAGCAGGAGGCCGGCACGCCGGCGACCCCCGCGCGGGGACTGCTTGCCGCTGGTCCTCCCCGCGCCGGCCGTCGGCATCGGCGCCAGTCTGCCGGTGTTCATCGGCGCCGCGCTCTGGCTGTGCGCGCACGCCCTCGTACCCGCCGTGCAGTCGGCGCTCGGAGTCGCCGCGGGGGTGCTGGGCGTCCAGCCCGTGGTCACCCGGCACGGCCGGCTGAGCCTGTTCACGGCCGCGATGCCGGCGCCCGACCGGTCGATCCTGGCCCTGCTGTGCATCGCGTCCCTCCCCGCCTGGCTCCTGGTGACGGGCCGCCCCCAGATGCGTCTGCGGGCGGACGGGGCCGCGATCCGGTGAACCGCCGAACCGGTCCGATCCGATGAACGGGCGAGGTGATCCATGAAGCGGCCCGGGCCGGGGAACCCATGGATCGGCAAACTTCGCCGTTCCGAGGAACCAGCAGCACCTCCACACCCGATGAACCAGTAGACGCGCGTCAACTTCGCGATGGGAGACGAGACACCATGCCGCTCCACACCGGCCCGGGGAAGCCCGACGAACGCCCTATGCCGTTGAACCCCTTCTTCGGGGAGGCGAACCCGGTCGTCGAGATGACCCAGGCACCGCCTCGGCACCGGCTGCCCGACGGGCCGCTGCCGCCCTCGGTCGCCTATCAACTGGTCCACGACGAACTGATGCTGGACGGCAACTCCCGGCTCAACCTCGCCACGTTCGTCACCACGTGGATGGAGGACCAGGCCGACCGGCTGATGGCGGAGTGCCGCGACAAGAACATGATCGACAAGGACGAGTACCCGCGCACCGCGGAGCTGGAGCGCCGCTGCGTGGCCATGCTCGCCCAGCTGTGGCACGCGCCGAACCCGGAGTCCGCTGTGGGCTGTTCGACGACCGGTTCGAGCGAGGCGTGCATGCTCGCCGGAATGGCCCTGAAGCGGCGCTGGGCCCAGCGCAACGCGGACCGCTACCCCTCCAGGGACGCGCGGCCGAACCTGGTCATGGGCGTGAACGTGCAGGTCTGCTGGGAGAAGTTCTGCAACTTCTGGGAGGTCGAGGCACGCCAGGTGCCCATGGAGGGCGACCGGTACCACCTGGACCCGCAGGCGGCCGCCGAACTGTGCGACGAGAACACGATCGGGGTCGTGGGCATCCTCGGGTCCACCTTCGACGGGTCCTACGAGCCGATCGCCGAGCTGTGCGCGGCTCTGGACGACCTTCAGGAGCGCACCGGACTGGACATCCCGGTGCACGTGGACGGCGCGTCCGGGGGGATGATCGCGCCCTTCCTCGACGAGGATCTGGTGTGGGATTTCCGGCTGCCGCGGGTGGCGTCGATCAACACCTCCGGGCACAAGTACGGGCTGGTCTACCCGGGCGTGGGCTGGGCGCTGTGGCGCGACTCGGACGCGCTCCCCGAGGAACTCGTCTTCCGGGTCAACTACCTGGGCGGCGACATGCCGACCTTCGCGCTCAACTTCTCCCGGCCCGGGGCCCAGGTCGTCGCCCAGTACTACACGTTCCTGCGGCTCGGCCAGGACGGATACCGAGCGGTCCAGCAGGCCACCCGGACCGTGGCGGAGGGACTTGCCGAGCGGGTGGAGGCGCTCGGCGACTTCCGCCTCCTCACCCGGGGAAACCAGTTGCCGGTCTTCGCCTTCACCACCGCGCCGGATGTGCAGGAGTACGACGTCTTCGACGTCTCCCGGCGCCTGCGCGAGTCCGGCTGGCTGGTGCCCGCGTACACCTTCCCCGCCAATCGCGAGGACCTCTCCGTCCTGCGGATCGTGTGCCGCAACGGCTTCTCGACGGACCTCGCCGATCTGTTCCTGGAGGACCTCAGCCGCCTGCTGCCCGGGCTACGGCGGCAACCGCACCCGTTGACCCGGGACAAGCAGAAGGCCACCAGCTTCCACCACTGACGTCCGGCACCGGCCGTCCCCGCGCGGGGCGAGGACGGCCGGTGGTGTCATGGGACGGGGACCCGGCGCACGGCGCTCGGGGTCAGCCCCAGGACGTGCCCCGTTCGACGGCCACCAGCTCGAAGGCCGTCTTGCCGTCCAGGGACTCCCGGATGATGTCGGCGTGGCCGGCGTGCCGGGCGGTCTCACGGATCAGGTGGAGCAGTACCCAGCGCGTCGAGACCCGCTCGTCCGGCGGGAACCACGGTTCGTTCGGCAGCGGGAACGTGTCGTCGAGGCTCGGCGCCGAACGGATGAACGCCTCGGTCTCGTCCGCGACCTTCTGCCAGTACGCGAGCTGCGACTCGACCGTCTCGTCACCGATGAGGCGGAAGCACTCGTGCCAGTTGGCCTCCGTCCGCTTGACCGCCGGCTGCTCGCCCTTGGCCCGCGCGATCCAGCTCTGCTCGACCTCGGCGACATGCTTGAGCAGGCCTGAGAGCGACAGCTCACTGGCGCTCGGCCGGCTCGCCGCCTGTTCCTCGGTCAGGCCGAGCAGGGCCCGGCGGATGCCGCCGCGCTGCTCCTCGAGGAAGGAGAGCAGCGCTCCGCGCTCGTCGCCCTGCGCCTCGGCGCGCACGTGAGTGACCATGACCGTCCGCCTTTCGTGGGTTCCGGCAGTTCGTCCCTGCCTGACACCCACGAAGCTACGGACCCTTGCGGTCAGTTTCTGTCCGCAAGGGCCGGGAGGAGCGGACGAAAATCAGAACGGGAAACCGCTGCGGCCGTGCTGGACCGAGATCCACTTCAGCGTGGTGAACGACTCCAGGGTCGTCTCGCCGTTCAGGCGGCCGACGCCCGAGTGCTTCTCGCCGCCGAACGGGACGAGCGGCTCGTCGTGGACGGTGCCGTCGTTCACATGGAACATGCCCGTGTCGATCTGCTTGGCGAAGTTGACGCCGCGCTCGATGTCGCCGGTGTGGACCGCGCCGCTGAGGCCGTACGGAGTGTCGTTGACCATGCGCACGGCCTCCTCCTCACCGTCGAACGGGATCAGGAAGGCGACCGGGCCGAAGATCTCCTGCTGGAGGAGGGCCGAGTCGGCGGGGACATCCGTCAGGACGGAGGGTTCGACGAGGTTGCCGGTGGTCGCGCCGTGCACCAGCGCGGTCGCGCCCTCGGCGATGGCCTGCTCGACCGCGCCCGAGAGGGCCTCCGCCTGGGAGGAGTTGATCACCGGGCCGATGACGGTCTGCGGGTCGCGCGGGTCGCCGACCTTGAGGGACTTCACCTTGGCGACGAACTTCTCGGTGAACTCCGCCTGCAGCGAGCGGTCCACCAGGACGCGGTTGGCGGCCATGCAGACCTGGCCCTGGTGCACGTACCGGCTGAAGACGGCCGCGTCGACGGCGTAGTCGACGTCCGCGTCGTCCAGGACCACGAGCGCGCTGTTGCCGCCGAGTTCGAGGACGGAGCGCTTGAACAGCGAGGCACAGACGGTCGCGACGTGCCGGCCCACCTTGTCGGAACCCGTGAAGGAGATGACCTTCGGGATCGGGTGCTCGATGAAGGCGTCGCCTATCTCCGCTATGTCCGTGATCACGACGTTCAGCAGACCACCCGGGAGGCCCGCCTCCTCGAAGATCTTCGCGACCAGGGAACCACCGACGATCGGTGTGTTCTGGTGCGGCTTGAGAACGACACCGTTGCCGAGCGCGAGCGCCGGGGCGACGGACTTGATCGACAGCAGGAACGGGAAGTTGAAGGGGCTGATCACACCGACGACGCCGACCGGCACGCGGTAGAGCCGGTTCTCCTTGCCGTCGATCGGCGACGGCAGGATCTTGCCCTCGGGACGCAGCGCCAGCTGGATCGACTCGCGCAGGAACTCCTTGGCGAGGTGCAGCTCGAAGGCGGCCTTCAGGCGCGTGCCGCCCAGCTCCGCGATGATCGCGTCGCTGATCTCGGTCTCGCGGTCCTCTATGAGCCTGAGCGCCTTCTCGAACACCGCGCGGCGGGCGTAGGGGTTGGTGGCGGCCCAGGCCCGCTGGGCTGCCGCGGCGGCCCGGTAGGCCTCGTCCACCTCGTCGACCGTGGCGATCGTGATCGACGCCAGCTTCTCGCCGTCGTACGGGTCGAAGTCGATGATGTCCCAGGAGCCCGTACCCGGACGCCACTCCCCGCCGATGTACTGCTGGGACAGATCGGTGAAGTAGGACGACATGTGACCCCTCAATCCCTTGCAGCCGAAGCAGACACCCGTTCGCACGTGCGATCACGTCGTTCTTTGATCACGCGTCATCGTACTTGTGTTTAAAGGGAGTTGGGGGAAGCCTCGGGATACTCCACGAGGACTCTCAGGAAAGCTGGAGCAGCCCCCGCAGCAGATCGCGGCTCTCGCCGGGTCCCGGGCTGTCCTGCTGCAACTGCTTCATCGCGCCCTCGTACTGGGCGACGTCCTCGCGTTTGTCCAGGTACAGGGCGCTGGTGAGTTGCTCCAGATACACGACGTCCGACAGGTCGGACTCGGGGAAGCTCAGGATGGTGAACGAACCGCTCTCGCCGGAGTGCCCGCCGAGGCTGAACGGCATGACCTGAAGCCGTACGTTGGGGCGCTCCGAGATCTCGATCAGATGCTGGAGCTGGTCGCGCATCACCTGCCGGTTCCCGTACGGGCGCCGCAGGGCCGCCTCGTCGAGCACGACATGGAACTCTGGGGCGTTCTCCGCCACGAGGTACTTCTGCCGCTCCAGGCGCAGCGCCACCCGGCGGTCGATGTCCGCGGCGCTCGCGCCCTTCATGCCCCGGGCGACGACCGCGTGCGCGTACGCCTCGGTCTGCAGCAGCCCGTGCACGAACTGGACCTCGTACGAGCGGATCAGGTGCGCCGCCCCCTCCAGCCCGACGTAGGTGGGGAACCAGCTGGGCAGGACGTCGGAGTAGCTGTGCCACCACCCGGCGACATTGGCCTCCTTCGCCAGGGAGAGCAGGGATGTGCGCTCGGCCTCGTCGGTGATCCCGTACAACGTCAGCAGATCCTCGACATCCCGTGTCTTGAAGCTCACCCGTCCCAACTCCATGCGGCTGATCTTCGACTCCGAGGCCCGGATCGAGTAGCCGGCTTGCTCCCTGGTGATGCCGCGCGCCTCCCGCAGGCGCCTGAGATGGGATCCCAGCAGAATGCGCCGCACCACCGACCCACTCGAGTCCCCAGCGCTCACGTTCGTCAGCCTCCCCAACCGTCCTTCCGACCGCGCAGTCTGCCACTAAAACACTTCGAGCAGTACTCGTACGGTTACAGAAATGGAAAGCAGTCAAAGCTGAGACACCGAGAGAGATCAGGAAGAGGCAAGCAAGCGGGAAGAAAGTGACAGAAGAAATAAACAGAAAGCGGTACGGGGACGTCCAATTCCGGCGCGTGCACGTGCATCTGCCCTTGCATCTGCCTGGCTCATCCGAAACCATGGTCCCGCGCCACCGCTGCATTGCCACGACCGCGAACACCCGGGAGTGCCTCGCATGGGGACGAATGGATCGACCATGCTCGAGCCCTTACGGCAGGGACTTCCGCCGCTCGACCCCGCGGCCGTGTCCAGTGCCGCCTCCTGCGCCCTGCCGGCCCGTCTCGAAGCGGTCCGTGAGGCACGGCAGTTCACCCGCAGAACTCTCGGCCAGTGGGATGTCGCCGAACACCTCGACGACGTCTGCCTGGTGGTCTCCGAGCTCGTGACCAACGCCCTGCGGCATGCGCTGCCCTCGCCCGCCTCGCGCACGTGCGACCAGGAAGCGGCCGTGCGGCTGCATCTGATGCGCTGGACCTCCCGCCTGGTCTGCGCCGTGCGCGACCCCAGCCACGACAGCCCGGTCGCGGGTGACTCCGAGGACTTCTCGGCGGAGTCGGGCCGCGGGCTGTTCCTGGTCGACTCGTTCGCCGACAGCTGGGGCTGGCACCCGCTGGCGGGCACGCTGAGCGGGAAGGTGGTCTGGGCGCTGTTCCGGCTGCCGTCCATGTCCGCGCGCGCGGAATGACGCCGTACGGCTTTTTTGGGCCACCGATCTACGCGTGTCGCAACCCGCGGTGCGTCAACGCGCCGCGGGGCGCGGATAGTCGATGGCCGGCGGAGCCCGACCAGGGCCCCGACCGCGTGGGTCAGGCGATCAGATGGTCGAACTCGCCGTCCTTGATGCCCAGGAGCATCGCCTCGATCTCCGCGCGGGTGTAGACCAGCGCGGGCCCGTCGGGGAAGCGGGAGTTGCGCACCGCCACTTCCCCGCCCGGAAGCCGGGCGAACTCCACGCATGACCCCTGCGAGTTGCTGTGCTGGCTCTTCTGCCAGGCCACATGATGCAGCTCGGTCGCAGCCATGCCGTTGTACACGTCGTCCACGTCGTACACGTCGTGGTCCACAGGTCGCTCCCCGGTCGTGCATTGGCTGGTGTGGCCATTGATGCAGCGGTCAACTGCTCCGGATCATAACTCCGTTCACATGCAGATGCTTGGGCAGATGCACGTGCACGCGGGGTGTTCCTGCGATTACAGCTTTTACAGTCCCTTGACTACAGCCTGGCCGCCGACTGACTACAGCCGGTCAAGCGTCTGCCCCAGAGCTCGCACAACATGCGACCTCCAGCCCCCGTCCATGATCGTCCGCGCCCTCATCTGTGCCGGGTCGTCCGGGTCGAACCCTTCATGCACTAGGAAGAGACGCGTACCGCGGCCTTCCTGTTCCAACGTCCATGTGATGGTCCAGTCCGCGGGATTGGCGGGATCGGCGTCGGCCCACCGGACGCGCAGCATCCGCTCGGGTTCGAACGCGAGAACCCGCACGTCGAGGGTGCCGGAGAAGTTGGTGTTCGGCCGGGGCACCGAGGTCATCGTGTAGCGGTGGCCGACCTCGAGCCGGAAGTTCTCGGAGCCGGGCATCTGCCACTGGGCGAGCAACTCGGGCTCGGTCAGGGCGCGCCAGACCTTGCCCGGCGGATGCGGCAGGAACTGGTCGACGCGGATCGTGGTGAGGTCGTCGTCGGGTGCAGTGCTCATGGCCGGTCATCGTCGGGCATGCGGTCGAGCAGCTCGCCGAGCCCGCGCAGTCGCTCCCGCCAGAACCGCTCGTACGGATGGAGCCAGTCCTGCACCTCGGCCAGCGGCGCCGCCTCGAGGCGGTAGATGCGCTGCCGGCCGGAACGCTGCTCGGAGACGAGTCCGGCCTCCCGGAGCACCCTGAGGTGCTCCGAGAGGCTCGGCCGGCGCATGTCGAAACGGTCGGCCAGGGCCTGGACCGGCTGCGGCCCGTCCTCACGCAGCAGGCGCAGCACCTCGCGGCGCGTGGCGTTGGCGAGGGCGGCGAAGACGCGGTCCTCGGCGGCGGTGTCCGCCCCGGCCCCGGTCGTGGTCATACCGGTTCTTCCTATCCGTGAGCCTCCGTCAGCAGCATCAGACCGTTGCCGTCGGGGTCCTGGAAGGACGCCATCCGGCCCCAGGGGAGGTCGTCCGGGCCCTGCACGGACACCCCCGCCTCGGCCAGCCGCGCGCAGTCGGCATCGACATCGGTCGTGACCAACATGATCCCCCGGGTCGAGCCGGGTTCGAAATCGCCCATCCCGGGGCCGGAGAGCGTGAAGACGGTCTGTGCGCCCTTGGGCGCGACCTGGAGCCACCGCCCCTGCGGCAGGTCCAGGTCGGCGGTGACCTCGAAGCCGAGGGCGTCCGTGTAGAAGCGCAGCGCACGGTCCTGGTCGGTGACGGGAAGGGTGACGAATGAGGCGTGTGTGACGGTCATGCCGCCAAGATAGGTAGGGGATTCCCTACTCGTCAAGCGTAGGGAATCTCCTACGTGTATTGCGGAGCGTGCGCGCCCGTGACGTGAAGACCCGAGGGGGGCGAGGGGTCGATTCGGCGAAGAAAGGCAGAGATCGCGAAGAACGAGAGGTACCGAGAGGGCATCACTCGGTGTCCCGAGCGGCGAACCGAACCGGAGAAGATCATCCGCCGCCCGACGGGAACTGCGCAGGCAGCCGCACGACCCGAGTGCCACCCGAGTCCGCGACGGGGACAGCGTGGGCTGCCCGGTGCACGGTCACTTCCGTACCTTCGGCCTCTTGCGCGCCGGTCCGCGTGAGCAAGCGCACGCCGCTCCCCTCCCGGGCCTTCACAAGACCTCCTGGTAGCTTGCTGCGGCCGTCTCCATGACGACCTCATCGGCAACCTTGGGAGACCTCAGTGACAGCGACCCATGTCACGCGTCCGCAGGCGCGCATCGCGGTGGCCGCCGCGGGTCTTGTGGCCGCGCTCGCACTGACGGGCTGCAGCGGCGACTCCGGGGGCAGCGATTCGGCGAACGGTGCGACCTCCACACCGAACGCGTCCGCGTCCCCGGCGGACACCGGCAACGCCGGTACGCCGGGCGCCAAGGCCGGCAAGCTGGAGGGCAGTTGGCTCGCCACGACCGGCGGCAAGGCGGTGGCACTGGTGATCACCGGCAAGCAGGCCGGGCTTTTCGCCACGGGCGGCACCGTGTGCAGCGGGACCGCGGGCGAGAAGGCGGGAACGCAGATGATCCACCTCACGTGCACGGACGGCAGCAAGAACCGCCGGACCGGGATGGTCGACTCCGTGAACTCCGCGAGTATGAAGGTGACCTGGGAGGGCGGCGTCGGGACGGAGACCTACGCCAAGGCCGAGGGCGGCAGCCTCCCGAGCGGACTGCCGACGGCGGGCCTGGGCTCCTGACCTCGCCCGGCAATCCCTGGGCCCCCTCGCGCGACGCACGCCCCGCCCCCGTGGTCCGTACGCCCCTCCGTTTCCTCTGAACGCCGCACGGTGTCCGCACCCTGATAGGCCTCCTGCGGCGCCGGCAGCCGGCACATCCCTCCTTCACACATGGGATAAAGCCGGATCATCGTGACATCCGCAGCCATGGCGCCCGGGGCATTACGGGGGCGCGCGACGCACCGCCGCGCACTTGCGTGATGATCCATGGACACCGTCACGAGCCAGAGGACCCTGATGCGCACGTTCCACGTCCCCCTCGCCCTCACCGCCCTCACCGCGGCCCTCGCCCTGACCGCCTGCGACAGCGCGAGCGGCGACGGCGGCAAGGACACCGCGGGCTGCCGGATCGCCGTCAAGGTCGGCCCCGGCAACGCGGCCACCAGCGCCGGCGACACCGGCAACGTCCCGGTCACCATCACCAACAACGACACGGAGAAGTGCACCTTCGAGGGCTTCCCCGGTATCGAGCTCAAGGACGGCAAGTCCGCCTGGGACGTCGCGGAGGAGCAGGGCGCCAAGCCGGCCAAGGTGACGCTGCAGAAGGGTGAGGCGGCGACCTTCACCATCACGTACGTCCGCGGCGACGGCGGCTCACTCAGCGCTCCGATGAGGACGGTGAAGATCACCGTGCCGGGCGCCGCCGATGCCGGGAGCTACCCGTGGTCGTACGGCGATGTGGCGCTCAAGAGCCCGAACACCCCGGACGCCTCCGTGAGCCCCGTCCAGGTCGCGGGGGACTGATCCCTTCGCTCAGGGGAGCCGGGGCCGCCCTGTGACCTGGGCCCGGTCGGCGGCCGCGGTCCCCTGCTCCCATCCGGCCACGTCGCCGGCCCCGCGCAGCCGGGTGGTGACCGTGGCGGGGAACATCTGCTCCATGCGGTCCGCGACGGCCACGTCCCGGGCCGCGAGCACCGGCAGCAGATCGCCCTCGCTCTGCGCGACCTGCCCCTCGGCCACGGTCCGCAGCCGGTCGCCGATGCGGTGCGCGTACGCGGCCAGGAACGACTGCCGGAACGTCTTCGTTCGCTTCCGCCCGCCCTTGCGCTGCGCCGCCTCGGCCTTCGTCATCGCCGTGGTGGCCTGCACCAGCAGCGAGGTGTAGAGGAGCTCGACCGCCCCGAGGTCGGGTTCGAAGCCGATGACCGTGGAGAAGCCCAGGGCCTCGTGCCACACCGCGCGGCAGCGGTTCGCGGTCGCCACCGCGTCCAGGAGGACCGCCTTGGCCGTCTCGTACGGCGCGTCGACGCCGATCCGGCAGGCGCCGGGCGCGTCCCTGGTGTGCGTACGGGCGGCGAGCAGCGCCTCGTCGATGCTGTACCGCGCCATCAGCTCCTGCGCCTTGGCACTGAGCGCCTCCGCCTCCTCGGGATAGCCGGTCGCCTCGGCCTTGGCGAGCAGGGCGCGGATCCGGGTGAGCATGCGGGACTCCGGCTGCTGCGGTCCGGCCGGCTGCCGCGGCAGGTCGAGCGATTCGAGGGCCGGCAGGCGCAGGAGCAGGCGGTAGAGCTCGAGGACGGCGGTGGCGTACGAGAAGCGGTCGGCGGCCCGTGGACGTTCCGGGTCGAGGTCCTGGAGCTGGGCGGCCCAGCGGGGACCGGGGGTCGGCCGTTCGCCCGCCTCCTCGACGATCAGCGCCGACACCAGGCGCACGTGAAGGTCGTCCAGTTCGCGGCGCACGATGCGTACGACGTCGGTGGGCTGCCAGCCGCGGCGCCAGGCCGCGGCGACGAACTGCTCGCCTCGCCGGGCGAGTTCGGCGTCGGCCGCGGGGTCGGCGGCGAGCAGCGAGGCGCCGGTGTCGAGCGCCGCGTCGGTGTCTTCGTAGAGGGCGGCCCGGAAGGCGCGGTCCACGGTGGTCGTCGTACTCACGCGTCCGATCGTGGCACGGACACGCGCGCCAGGTGTCAACTTCGAGTTGACAGTGGGTGGGTGTCAACTTACGGTTGACACATGACGGAGAAGCCGTACACAGCGAACCTGCGTCTCGACGACCTGATCGAAGCCATCAAGAAGGTCCACACCGACGCACTCGACCAGCTCCAGGACGCGGTGATCGCGGCGGAGCACCTCGGCGACGTGGCCGACCATCTGATCGGCCACTTCGTGGACCAGGCCCGGCGTTCGGGCGCGTCCTGGACCGACATCGGCAAGAGCATGGGCGTGACCCGGCAGGCGGCCCAGAAGCGCTTCGTACCCAAGGAGTCCGCGGACCTCGACCCCAGCCAGGGGTTCAGCCGCTACACCCCGCGCGCCCGCAACGTGGTGATGGCCGCGCACAACGCGGCGAAGGCCGCGGGCAACGCGGAAACCGTCCCCGACCACATCGTCCTCGGGCTGCTCACCGAGCCGGAGGCGCTCGCGGCCAAGGCGATCACCGCTCAGGGCGTCTCCCTGGATTCTGTGCGCGAGGCGGCGGCCGCGGCGCTCCCGCCCCGTAATGAGAACGCGCCGGAGCTCCTGCCCTACTCCCCCGCCGCGAAGAAGGCCCTCGAGCTCACCTTCCGCGAGGCGCTCCGCCTCGGCCACAACTACATCGGCACCGAGCACATCCTCCTCGCGCTCCTCGAGCAGGAGAACGGCGTGGGCCCGCTGAGCCGCCTCGGCGTCGGCAAGGCGGCGACCGAAGCGCATGTGGTGAAGGAGCTCGACAAGATCCGCAAGAAGCTCGAAGAGAACAGCTGAGCCGCTCGGACGGCTCGTCCCGGCCCGTTGTCAGACCCTCCTGCCAGACTCGCAGCATGACCGGGCGCTGGGCTCTCGCTCCGGCCGAGGACGGTGGCGTGGAGGTCGCCGCACTCGGCCCGGACGGGCTGCTCGCCGGGCCCGTGGTCAGGGAGGAGGATCTCGGGGAGGCCGTCCGGGCACGGCCCGAGGTCACCCGGTGGGTGTGGCGGTCCACCGCCGACGTCCAGCCGCGTCTGCTCGCCACGGGGGTGCGGGTCGACCGGTGTTACGACGTCGAGGCCGCCGAGACCCTCCTCCTGGGCCACGAGGGACGCTTCGGCGAGCCCCGGTCCACCGCCGCCGCGCTGGCCCGGCTGCGCGGCGGCCCCGTACCGCCCGATCCCCCGTCGCGCTCCGCCGAGCCCGGCTCGCAGTCCTCCCTGTTCGAGCCGAGACCCGTCCACGTTCCGCTCCGCGACCTCGTCGAGGTGTACGCGGATCAGCAGCGCCGGCACGGGGCCACCGCGCACCCGGACCGGATGCGCCTGCTCACCGCCGCCGAGTCGGCCGGAATGCTGGTGGCCTCCGAGATGAACCGGTCGGGGCTGCCGTGGAGCGCGGACGTCCACCGCGACCTACTGCACGAACTGCTCGGCGAGCGGTACGCGGGCGGCGGCGAGCCCCGGCGGCTGGCCGAGCTGGCCGACGAGGTGTCGGCCGCCTTCGGCCGCCGTGTCAGACCCGACCTGCCCGCCGACGTCGTCAAGGCGTTCGCGCAGGCCGGGATCAAGGTGCGCTCCACCCGCCGCTGGGAGATCGAGTCCGTCGACCACCCCGCCGTGAAGCCCCTGCTGGAGTACAAGAGGCTGTACCGCATCTGGGTCGCCCACGGCTGGTCCTGGCTGCAGGACTGGGTACGCGACGGCCGCTTCCGGCCCGAGTACCTGCCGGCCGGCACGGTCACCGGCCGCTGGGTCACCAACGGCGGCGGGGCCCTGCAGATCCCCAAGGTCATCCGGCGTGCCGTCGTCGCCGACCCCGGCTGGCGGCTGGTCGTCGCCGACGCCGCCCAGATGGAACCGCGCATCCTGGCCGCGATCTCGCGCGACCCGGCGTTCATGGAGGTCGCCGGTCGTGAGGCCGACCTCTACCAGTCGGTGTCGGACCGGGCCTTCTCCGGCGACCGGGGCCAGGCCAAGCTGGCCGTGCTCGGCGCGATCTACGGCCAGACGTCCGGCGACGGCCTGAAGAACCTGGCCGCGCTGCGCCGCCGCTTCCCCAGCGCCGTGGCGTACGTGGACGACGCGGCCCGTGCGGGCGAGGAGGGCCGGCTGGTGCGGACCTGGCTCGGCCGTACGTCCCCGCCCGCCGCCGGGACGTCGGAGGACGCGACGGAGGAGGCGGGCATTCCGCAGGAGGACGGCCCGGCGGAGGCGTCCGGGGAAGGACACCCGTGGATGCCCGGGTACGCCTCCACCAACTCCCGCGCCCGGGGCCGTTTCGCGCGCAACTTCGTCGTGCAGGGCAGTGCGGCCGACTGGGCCCTGCTGATGCTCGCCGCGCTGCGCCGCTCCTGTGCGGATCTCGCCGCCGAGCTGGTCTTCTTCCAGCACGACGAAGTGATCGTGCACTGTCCGGCACAGGAGGCGGACACGGTGGTAGCGGCGATCCAGGAGGCCTCGGACCTGGCGATGCGGCTGACGTTCGGCGAGACACCGGTGCGCATTCCGTTCACGACGGCCGTGGTCGAGTGCTACGCGGACGCCAAGTGACGGTGTGTACGCGGCCGACGGAGGGCACGAGACCCGCGCCGCACTTCTGACGCAGTCCCGGCTCACCCCCCGCGCCAGCAGGTCCCTCAGCTCACCGGCCACTGGGCTGTCCGTTCCCTTCATGGCCGAGAAGGCGGACTCCCACTGCCGGCGGGCCTCCTCGATGTCGCCGTCCGCCCGGTGGAACAGACCCCGCTGGTGACGGGCGAGACCCTCGGTATACCGGTCACCGCGACAAATGATGAGGCACCACAGCAGTTTCGCAATCCTGCGCGGCCAGGCCGGCGTCGCCCCGGTCCGGGCAGCGCCCACACCAGCCCGAGCCGCGACTGCGACTCGCCCTGCCAGTGGCCGTGCCCGCCGAGGATGCGCAGGCTCTCCTCGAAGTGCGGCAGGGCGGCTTCTGGTTCGCCCAGCGTGAGATGGGCGAAGCCGATGTTGCAGTGCGCGGAGTGGCGGACGATGACGTAACCGATCCGCTCACCGATCTCCAGGCTCCGGCGGTGGGTCCTCCGTCGTCCGACCGCGCCGCGGGCTAGATGACCGGCGGTCGGCCGAGCCTGGTGAGTCGCCACACCGTGTGCCACCGCATGGGCCGCCGCTCACCGGGCGAGGTCCGCAGCCCCTCGACGAACCCGCCGAACCAGGCCTTCAGCCCGCCGACCGATCGCGTCCGCAGGAGGGTGACGGCGATCCACACGCCCAGGTGGACGGGGATGAGCGGGAGGGGCAGCCTGCGTCGTACGAGCCACACGCGGTTGCGCGCCGTCACCCGGTAGTAGATGGCGTGCCGGGCAGGTGAGGTCCTCGGGTGCCGGAGCAGCAACTGCGGTGCGTAGAGCACGGTCCAGCCGGAGTCGAGGGCCCGCCACGCGAGATCCGTCTCCTCGTGGGCGAAGAAGAACTCCGCGGGCCAGTCGCCGGTCTCGGCGAGCATCGCCATGGACAGCGCGTGCGCGCCGCCGAGGAAGGCGGTCACCGGTCCACCACGCAAGGGGTCGGCGGCACCGACCCGCGGCACGTGGCGCTGCTGGGTCTCGCCGTGCTCGTCGGCGATACGGAATCCGACGATGCCGAGCGCCGGATCGGCGGCGTACAGATCCCTCACCCGCCGCAGCACGTCGGCGTCGATCAGCAGCCCGTCGTCGTCGAGCTCCACCACGACGTCGACGTCCCCGAACTCCCGCAGCCGGGCGAGGGCCACATTGCGGCCGCCCGGGCAGCCGAGGTTCTCCTCCTCCTCGACGCACGTCACCTCTCCCGGCAGTCCGAGACGCTCGGCGAACTCGGGCAGGGGGCAGCCGTTCCCGACGACGACGATGCGGGAGGGGGCCAGGTCCTGCTTGGCGACCGAGGTGAGGAGGGCGTCGATCTCGGCGGGCCGGTTCCCCATGGTCACGACGGCGACAGCGATACGGAGGCCGGGCTCCTGCTCCGCCTGCGACACGACACCCACCCCATCCCGGCCGACGACAGTGACGTGATGCTAACCGTTCACTAAGAGGACGCCTGAAGGTCTCTGGTTCTCAGTGCTCTGGATGATTTACCGACTGGTTGCCCCGACGCGCCACCCACGCCCACCACCGGTCCCAACACCACCCGGCAGCACCCCCACACCACCCACCAGGCCCCGTCACGCGCACCCCTGAGCCCCCCGCTTCGTCCCCCCGGCCGGCCGTCCCGGACCGGGTAACCTGGCCACGACCGCGCGCAATGCACAGAAACACGAGAAAGGGGGCGGAGGATCGGGGCCGGAAAGGCGCCGTGATTCCCACCGCCGATGCCGTCCATCCCGCGGGTTGGTTCGCCCAAGGAAATCTCCAGCCCGAGCAACCCTCATGTGAAGGAACTCGCCGCCCTCCGTCGCCGACGGAACAGGCAGAGCTCCGGAGTGACCCTCGTCGAGGGCTATGAGGAACTGGATCTCGCCCTGCGGGCCGGCGTCCGTCCCCGTGAGCTGTACTACTGCCCGGCACTGACCGGCGAGTCCGACCCGCGGAACGTCCTTGCTCGCGCGGCCGAACGCGGGGCCGCCCTGTTCAGCCTGAGCCGGCAGGCCTTCGACAAGGCCGCCTACCGGGAGGGCCCGGACGGCTGGCTCGCCGTCGTCCCGGACATCGAGACCGACCTCTCCCGCATCGAGGTCGACGAACGGGCCCTGTTCCTCATCTGCGAGAGCGTCGAGAAGCCCGGCAACCTCGGCTCGATGCTGCGCACCGCGGACGCGGCGGGAGTGACCGCCGTCATCTCCGCCAACCCCGTGACCGACTGGGGCAATCCCAATGTGATCCGCGCCAGCAAGGGCACGGTGTTCGCCGTCCCGATCGCTTCGGCCGACTCGGAGGAGGTCGTGCACTGGCTGGCCGCGCACTCGGTGAACGTCGTCGCGACGACGCCGGACACCGACGTCCTGATGGCGGACGTCGACATGACCGGGCCCACGGCGATCCTGATGGGCAGCGAGAAGTACGGACTGTCGGACCAGTGGCTCGCGGGCCGTCACACCAAGGCCAAGATCCCGATGTTCGGTCAGGTGGACTCGCTCAACGTGGCGGTGTCGGCCGCCCTCTTCACCTACGAGGCCGTGCGGCAGCGCATGGCGACCGGGCAGCGCTGAGAACCGCTCGTCTTGAGTCCTGCTCCGTGCGGCGTCATCCCAGCCAGTCCGTGTAGCGGATCCTGCCGATGCGCGCATCGGCAGGAGCGATGATCGCTTCCGTCGGGACGGCTGCGAACAGACCCGCGGACTCGTCGGTGACGACGCTGCGACGGTCGTCCCGCACTCGCAAGGTCAGTCGACCGAGCTCGTCGAGGGGAAAGACATCGGGGCCGGCGACGCTGATCGTGCCGTTCAGCGGCGGCCCGGTGGCGACATCGGCGAGCGTGTCGACGGCCTCCGCCACCGCGACCGGTTGCAGCCGGGTGGTGGGCAGGCGGACGGTGCTGCCGTCGCTGGTCCACCGTTCCTAGTCAGTGAGCAGGAGTGAGTCTTGTACCCAGTCCTGGTCAACTGGCGCATCCCGAACGGTGGTGGATGCACTGGTCTCCCGCGTTCGCGCCGCGTCCGGCGACACGGATCGTGTCCGTGGTCCAAGGATGCGGGGGCGGGTTCCCTCACGCCCGCGGGTGCCGTGTCCGGCCTGGGCGGTCCGATGCCCCGCACGATCGCTCTGGTCGTGTGGGGGCGGTGCCGTCCGTCGCCGGATGCGGTGCCCCAGGGCGCGCCTGCCGATCGCGATGCTCGCGGCATCGTGACGGCTGGTTTTCCTGGTCGTGTGGGTGAGGGGCCCCAGCCAGTGCTGGGCGCCCCACCTGCTGGTGTAGGCCGGGTCCACGGCGATGACGGTGATGCCGAGTTCGGCCGCCATGCTGACGAGCCGGGCCCGCAGCTTGGACACGGGCATGCCGGAGATCAACCGCCGAAACCGCTTCTGGCGGCCGTGCTTCTCCCGGGCCTTGTCCGCGGCGAAGTCGAGGTCTTCGATCGCGATCGACACCCCGTGGCGTTTGGCCCAGTGCAGGAGCCGGATCAGTGCATGCCGTACCTGGGCATCCCGGTGGTCCGCGGTGCCGGACAGGTCGTAGAAGAACCGGCGCGGCCCGCCGCACGGGTTGCCGTGGGCGTCCAGCCGCCAGGCGGCCAGATGGTCGGCGTTGGTGTCGACACCGATCACACCGCCCGCGCGGGCCTGGGACAGGGGGACGGTGGTGACCGGCGGGATCGTCCACGAGGCGGTGAGGTACCAGCGGCAGCGGTCTGTGTCGTAGTGGATGCGGTAGGCCACGGACCGGTTCGTGGTGATGCGGTCGGCCCACTCCTCGCTGCGGTGGTGGAAGACCACGGTCGAGGCGAGGACGTACCGGCCGTGCGGGGCGTTGGCCAGGTGCGCCAGCGGGACGGGGAGCTTGAGGGAGACTTCGCCCTCCGGGGTGACGCGGATCGTCTCGTTCCCGAACCGCTTGCCCGATTCGCCGTCCGCCTGCAGGAACCAGCGCGATGCTTCCCAGCGCTGTCGCCATGCGTGCTCGGTGAGCTGCGCCGCGTCGAGGTGGTGTCGGGTGTGGAGCAGGCGTTTACCGCCCCGCACCACCCGCACCCGCCCCACCTCGTGATCGGCCCGCTCCCGCTCCAGCCGATCCTCCAGCAGACGCAACCGCCGGGTCTTGTGGAACCACTCCTGGCGGGTGCGGTATCCGCCCGGGGCCCGCTTCGTGCCCCTCTCGCCCACCGGCAGCGACAACCGGTGGGTGATCGTCTTGATGCCGGCCTCAAGGCTGCGGATGTGCGCGAGTTGGGCACGCCTGGCCAGCGCCCACTGATCGTGGGTGGCCTTCGTGATCGAACCAGCCCACCGCGACGAAGACTCCTGCGTCAGGGCCCGCTTGCGCCTGGCCCACGTATCCGCGGAGTGCTCCAGGCCCTCGGCGCACCGGCGTTTGAGATCCCTCGAGGCCAGCGACCCCAGATGCGCGCCGACCACACGTAACACCTGCTCGTCGTCCGGCGTGAGGCCCTTGATGCGGGTGCGGATCGCCACGCCCGACGGGCCGACGGCCACGAAGGGGACAGCGATCGTACGCAGCGACCCACCACGCATCGATGCACCCCCCTCCCCCACACGTGATCAGCAACAGGAAGAACGCTACCGGCCGGCACTGACAGTGCCCGCCATGCGCCGTGCGCGCTGCACCACCACGAACAAGTACAGGCTCGTGCACACGCACGCACACTCCTGCACATCCGAAACCGAACAGCTCCCAACCCCAGGATCTTGTCGATGAACTCCATGAACTGGGTGGCGCGCACGATCGAGTACGGAATGGGGCCTTCCACTACAAGGGCCTCCTGAAGGGCCTTGGCCCTGTAGTACTCGACGTCGGGGACACGGTCGATGCCGACGATCGACAGCAGGACGATGTGCCCGATGCCTGCCCGCTCGGCGGCTTGCAGGAGTTTTTCCGTGGTGACGCGGAAGAACGCGGACGCCGTCCCGTCGAAGCCGGGCGCGTCAATGGTGTCCACGACGATGTCGGCCGACCCGAGCGCCTCCTGCAGTCCTTCTCCCGACTGGAGGTCGAGTCCGCTGGACCTGCCGTGCGCGGCGACCTCGTGGTCGACGGCCCTCAGCCTGTCCACGAGCCGGGACCCCACGAAACCAGTGCCGCCGATGACCGCGATTTTCATGAAGTGGCTCCTTCGCCACGCGAGGGACACCAGCGCGTGAGGGGAGTCGGCATCAGCCGGAACGGGGCGCGCGCAGATGCCGTCGGTCGGCCAGCTCCTCCTCGTCCACGAGCGTGAGCATGGGCTGCCCCGGCACCATCATCATCACGACCACGAAGCGGCTCCAGATGTCCCGGCGGTTGTTGCCGTCCTGGTAGTGGATCACGTCGCCGCCAGGCTCCCAGAACGCCTCTCCCGCGCGAATGACGCGCTCGGGCTCACCCTCCAGTTCGAAAAGCATCTCCCCCTCCACCATGTAGCCGAACACCGGCCCCGAATGCCGGTGTGGAGGGGTTCCGGGATCACCCGGCGGGAACTGCACGAGCGCGGTCATCACCTGGGGCCGCTCCGGGACGGACGGCGGCTGGATGTCCAACAGGGACGTGAGCGCCGTCTTCCAGGCGGGCGCCCCGGGCGTGATCTCCGCACCGGTGGATCGGGATTCTGGGGCGGGCATGAGCTACTACCCCCGTTCTTCGCCGGATTGCCCCGCAGGATTCAGAGGTCGGTGGCATGGCACCGGACCCGCCAACCCGCCTCTCTCAGGCATACCAACGGCCCTGCCAGGCTGTAACCCTCTCAGCCTGACTCAGGCGCGCATCCACCGCCACCGCGACCACCGGAGCCCCACCCCGGCCGAAAAGAGCTCAGAAATACCGAGCCGGGTTTCAGGTGGAGGCGCTTTCGAGGTTCGCCCCTCCGCGAGAATTCCGTGTCAAGCCCCCGACTGGACGCAGCGACCATCCGCTTTTCAGGCGATCTCCGGCCCCGTCCGGTTCGAGCGCCGGCACGGAGGGGAAAACAGCGCACGTCCGTTGTCTGCGGACGTTGATGTCACGTCATTACTCCGTCCGAGACCGGTTCTGGTGTTGAAGCACAGACTGTCGCCTCACCAGCCAGTCCGTCCCTCTTGCGGACAGCGCACGACCCCGGCGTGATACCGCGGCGCATGATGTGCCGTCGGCCCACTACGACACGAAGAGCTCCCCCTCACGCATTGCGTTTATGAATTGACCCACCGTATACCTTGATGCTCGCTCGTCACGCAGTAAGCAATCGCCGCCAGAAAAGGAAATAGTCATGCGCATTTCAAGATGGTGTCTCATGGCCGCTTCGGTCCTCGCACTGACGGATATCGGATGCCACGCCTCCACGTCCTCGATCTCCCAGCCCAAGAGCGATAAGGAATCGGGCAGCTACGATGTAATCCATCTGCACGGCGAGATGCAGAAGAACAAGAGGCTCAGCAATGGGGATCACACAATCGGAGTAGGCAATCAGGTCCTGATCACCGAAAACCTCATGCGCGACGGACGCAAGTCCGGCTTCTCCGCAGTTATGTGCACCCAGGTCGGCGGCCCCTTGAATCCCACCCAGGCGAATCCGGCCACTCAGCTGTGTTCGGGCGTTTACAGCCTCGATAAGGGGCAGATTACCTGGCAAAATACGCTCTCCGTTTCGCGCCAGGGCACTCCGCCGCCATGGAAAACGGCCATCACGGGCGGCACGGGGGAGTACACAAATGCCCGCGGCTATATTCTTGTCAACGGCGAGAAGAGCGACTACACGGTTTATCTCGTTCGAGCGTCCTCCTCGTGAAAGCGCGGGGCCCAAGCCATGCCCGGAGCGGAAGGGGGGCGGCCTGGTGTTCACCCTTCCCAAGGCCAAGAGGGGCCGCAGCCCTGCCCGTCGACGACCGTCGCCTGTACGACGGCAGTCGCCACACGGCCGGCACGATCCTGAACAATCCAACCCGCCCAAGGACGCGGCACGACGCCTGGGGGACGCCTTCATGCCTCGTCCGGAACCCCCCGGCCGAGACCAGTAACCGAGACCAGGGACAGCCTCATGACACGGGCCAGTCCCGTCGTCGGGCCCGTTGAACGAAAAACCCCAGCTCAGAGCCACTCTGAGCTGGGGTTTTGGTGGAGCCGCTTTCGGGATTCGAACCCGAGACCTACGCATTACGAGCTCGCCAGAGCATTGCCCCGGACTTCTCTGAGCGTCCCCGTTTTCCTCGTCTGTGCAGGTCAGAAGGCATGAGGGTATCCGGGCCGCGATGATCGTTCACGGGGTTTCACTGTCCTTCCGGACCCATCTTGGACCCATGAAGGCCCCGTCGGCGAGCTGTCCCGGCCCCAGCGAGGCGGGCCTCCAGCTCAGCGCCGGGCGCGAAAGCGCCTCCAGCGCAGACCCCTTGCGACGTAAAGAGGCCCTACCCCGCCTGGGGGTAGAGCCTCTGGCCGTCTGCGCGCGCCCTGTCCGGGCCGCTGAGGACAGGCTAGCGGCTCTCGCGCGCGATCACCTGGCAACGGGGGCATACGACCTGGGCGTTGGGCCCGTAGCGCACCGTGGGGCCCTGGCAGCGTGCGCAGTAGCCGACCTGGTTCGGGGTGCAGTGCAGGACGAGCGCGGCCGTGGCGCGGTCCGTGTCGGGGTCGATGCGTGCTGGCTGCTCGTCCATGTGCCCGACTGTACGTCCGTCGTCTCCCGGCGGGATGAAGGGCATGGGTGCCTCCTTCCTGGCGGGGTCGGCGGGCGCCGTCGGCCGGCGTGGCGGTGGGGCTCATCTGCGGGACCAGTCCGTACAGGACGCTCGGGCGGATCTCTAGCGCGCCGACGTAGCCGCAGGCGTGCGGTTAGGGCACCCACTTCCAGGGCTGGGCATACGCGGCGCACAGGGGCTGGCGGGAGCGGTCGGGGTCGTCGGCCGCGCAGCGGCGCTCGACGCGGCCGCGGAGGCCGCAGCTGGTCCACAGGCCGAAGGCGTTGCGGTAGGGGCCGCAGCGTTCGGCTTCGAGGGCGGCGATCTCGCGCGGGAGGACGAGGTGCACTTCAGGTGGCCATTCTGAGCACGATGTTCGTGCGGCTCATTGCGCTGGGCACCGCAGTTTGCCACTGAGTGCTCGACGCCGCCCCGAACGCTTCGCCCGCCGACCGAAGCCACTCGAGATATCCGGCCAGGTCTGGATCGACGACCCGACCAAACGCAGGGAACCCGAACCGCAAGGTTCATAGCAACGCGAACGTCTCATTTGACTTGATGCCATGAAGGGGCGGGGCCCTGGAAACATCGACGCCCGTGGCACGAGGAGTAGCGTGGGAAGGCGAGGCGAGTCCCGTGATCGCACCGATTCCCGAAGACGGTGATCCTCATGACCGGCTCCGATACGTCCCCGGCTTCCCGGCATCTGCCGAGTGGCGTTCACGAGGCCGTACGGCCCGGGTGTGCGCTGCTCCGGCTGGAGACCACGGAGTCGCGCGAAGGCGTTCTCGATGGTGCGTGGTGGCCGCGGTCGCGCGACATCGGTGCCGAGCTGCCCGCGCTGCTGAGCGCCCTCACCGGCCACCTCGGCCCCGTCACGCGCGTCGGGCTGGACACCGCGGCCTGGGAAGGGCTCCCGACGCGGATCGTCGTCGAGGACCGGGTGGTGCACATCGACTCCTTCCCGGTGGGCGACGACACCGTCCTGATCACCCGCGGCGACCAGGACGTGTTCTCGCTGCTGGTGATCCCGCCGCACGCGGCACCCGAGGCCGCGCACGCCGCGATGGCACAGGCCATCCGGGCCGACAACATCACCCAGGCGGAACAGATTCTCATCGACACCGGAAGCACGCAGGTGCCGCCGGACTGACGAGCGAGCCGTGGCCGGCGGAGCCGTACCGCACGACAGCAGTGAGGTCAGCCGCGCCACTCCACCAGGAGCAGAGTCGCGTCATCCGTGGTGTGTCCGCCCCGCGCCCGCTTGAGCGTGTGGGACAGGGAGCGCGCCACCGCCCGGATCCCGAGGCCGGTTCTGTCCAACTGGTTCACCCAGTCGATCAGCTGGTCCTCCCCGAACTCCTCCTCCCCGGTCTCGTGCTCCTCGATCAGTCCGTCGGTGAAGCAGAGGAGGCGGTCCCCCTGCTCCAGCTTCATCTCGCTCAGCTGCGGCTCCAGACCGCCGAAGCCGACAGGGAGGGTCGTCGGACCGTTGAGCCGGAGCGCGACGTGATGATCACGGACGAGCATCGGTGACGGGTGCCCGGCGTTGACCCACTGAAGATGTCCCGTCGTGGTGTCCAGCTGCAGCATCTGCGCGGTGACGAAGTGCTCGGGGCAGAACTGGTCCGCCACAGCACGGTCCATGAAGGCGTAGATCTCCGGCAGCCCGGTCCCGGCGCGGCGGGCGTGGCGGTAGGCACCGATGGCCACGGTGGCCATCGTGGCCGCGTCCAGACCGTGCCCCATCGCATCGATCATGGCCACGTGGAGGACGTCTCCGTTGAGGGCGTAGTCGAAGCTGTCACCCGCCACGTCATAGGCGGGTTCCAGGATCCCGGCCACGGCGACCCGAGGCATGATCATCGCCAGCGGCGGCATCAGGGACCATTGGATCTCCGCGGCGACGCTCATCGGTTCACCGCGTCGGACACCGAAGAACAGGTCGGAGTAGCCGTGCTTGGTCACCAGCAGGTCGGCCACCAGGCCAGCGAACCTGCGCAGTATGCGGCGGTCGTGGTCATCGACGCTGTCCAACGTCACTGCCATGACCCCGACCTGGTCGCCGCCGTCCAGTAGCGGCAGGTGGACCCGCACGCCGTCGTCCTCGGGCAGCTCGACGGGGTGAGCGTCGAGAAAGCAGCGGCCCGCCTCGGAGTCGTCGATCACCTGCGGTTCCCCCTCCGTGAGGCCGTCGCCCGGCAGGGGTACGAGCAGCAGTTGGCCGTAGTCCTGCAGCAGCACCTCCGGTCGGCGGCCCCCGAGCCGCTCCACCACGTCGGCGACCAACGGCCCGATGAGATGGGGCGGCAATTCGTGCGCGCGATCGAGGACATCTCCCAGCAGAGCTTCCCCGAAACTCTCGGAGCGGTCCCCGCGCTGTCCGGCTGTCATCCCCTTACCCGCCATGATCCGCACCGATCGGGGCGGCGGGCTGGGACGAAGAAGGGGCTGCCACTGTCATCGCTCCATCAAGGGTCTTCGACGCCCGGGCCGGCCGGGCACGTGGGCCTGACCGCATCGGGCCTGTCACCTGAGCCCTGGTCCTCCTTCTGACTCCCATGTGTCTTGTCCGTCGGGGCCGTTCTCGACGAGTGCCAGCAGGCGCGGAGCCGACAGCGGGTTCCCGGGGTCGGCGGCAGCGGTCAGCAGCCGGGTAGCCGCTCCGGCCGGCTCGTCCGGTGGGATCACCAGCAGTTCCCAGCGTCCCACGGTGCCGCAGTCCAAGGTGATGGCATGCGCCCCGGCGGCGAGGTCGGTCAGGACCACCTCGATCACGTGTCCGGGCGCCATCACCTTCTGCGGGGCATCGGGCCAAGCGGCGGTCCCCACCGTGACGCGAGTGACCGTGCCGACGTTCGGATCCAAGGAGCCGACCAGCGAGGGCAGTTCCAGTTCCAGTGCATCGCAGCGCGGCCACCACGCTCCGTCCAGCGGGCCGTGGCTGACGTCCGGCGTGAGGTTCAGCCGGGGCAAGGGCATCCGGTAGGTGTGCGCGTCACCTGGGGTCGCACCTTCGGCGGGCTTGGTGATGGCGTTCATCGTGCGATCCCGTCCCGGGCGGCTTCCGGCTGCCCGTGTGTGCCACTCGCCGGGAACGGCGCCGCCGTGGTCGTGCGCCCGAAAAGCTCTCGGTACGTGCCAGGCTACTCCCGGCCGTGGGGGGACGGCGCGGCGCGCAGCCATCGCCCGCAGATATGTCCGTACGGCAGACGACGGGTGGAGTGACCGCACCGGCCGGTACGGCCGTCGGCTCATCGCCCCTCTGCTTGATCATCGGCCTTCCGGGGACAGCCCTTCCACGAGCAGGATCAACACGCAGGGGGCGACAGGACCGGGCAGCCCGACGACCTCTCCCATGTTCTGCCAGCCCCAGTTCGAGAATGCGTCTTGTCCCGCCCGGTCGGCAGGATGGAGCAGGGCGACTCCAAGGGAGGAGTGCAGGACTGTGAGCAGACGCTGCTGCAGACGACGGGCGATGTCGCGGTGCTGAGCGTGCGGATGGGCCACGATCTGGGTGAGGACCACGAACCGCGCGTGGGAGGTGAGCCTTTGGATGCCCTCTTGGAGCGTTCCGTCGAACCCCCGGCGCCCGGAACTGTCAGGGCCCACCGGAAAACCGAAGGCGCAACCGACCAGTACCGTCGTCTCGGCGAGCAGCAGCGCGAAGCCGGGGTGGTGGGCACTGACCGCCAGGCGGCGCAGTACGTTTCCACGGTTGTGGTACGCCTCGCTGGGGGTACCCGCGACAGACTCCGCGGCCAGGTCAGCGATGTCCTCGCGCACACCCTCGGCCTGCCAACGGGTCAGCCGGCGAAGGCGGATCCCGTCCTTGAGGGCCGGCTGATCCGACCGACGAGCGGGCTCCTCGGGCGCCCGCGTCCCGGTACTCGTGAGGTCGCCGAGCACGGCGGCCGGCACGGGACCCCCGGGGGCCGCAAGAAGCAGCGAAGCAGATCCGGTGACTGCGAGGAGCTGGGTGATCTGCGCGCACGGGTGGTGCAGCAGCAGGGAGGCGTGTACCCGGCTGGCGCGCCGTGATGCCGACAGGAAGATGTCCAAGCCTCTGGCGTCGCAGGAGCCGACCGTGGTGAGGTCGATGTCGATCACGGTGACGCCGTCCAGCAGACACTGCTCCAATGCGGCCCGCAGCAGTGGTGTCGTGGCCGGTCCGATGTCACCGGCAAGCGTGACGAGCGTCCGCTCCCCTCGGTTCCGCCGATGGATGTCCAGCCGGGAAAGGGACATCACGCCTCCCCTCGGAAGGGGACCGGGCCGGTACGGGTATGCGGTGCCGGCGCAGCGATGCAGAGCTTGCGCGGAGTTGCTTCGACCGCGGCGGACATGATGCCGACCCGTCTCCGCGCCGACCACTGGGGCGGCCCGGATTCGTCTCTCGCCGAGGACGACCCGGCGTGGCGGCCGGAGTACGTGAAGCCCTCGGTACTTCAACCGTACGTCGTCCGCAACCGGAAGCGGCTGCGCCGAGGTTGCCAGGAGGACGGTGGGGAGGGTCGAGGGTACTTCGTACACCGGTGAAGGGCTGGTCTCGTCCTCGGCGCGCGGCGCCGTAGAGGCCGCGTGACACCTCACGGGCCGTTCCCACGACCCGGGACAGGTTCGGCACGATGACCACCGAATCCCTGCACCCACCGTACGCATCCCTGACCGTGGACGTTCCGGATGACCCTCCCGCCGAGGACAGGGTCGAGGTCCGCATCGTCTCCCTGGATGCCGAAGCGGCCCGGCACGTCGCGGACGCTCTCCGGCTGCTGTTCGCCGGGGGCGAGCAGCGCAGCTATCCGGCGCTCCCGTCGGGCAGGGGGACGCGTCTGCACCTCAGCTCGACCCCGCGCAGGGCGCCGGCCCGCTCCGCCCCTGGCTGGAGGCCAGCAGGCCGCCGATCGACCGGACGCATCCGGGCGAGACCGCGTGATGCGTGTGGCCGCAGGGCCGACCGGCGCCCGCCGAACCCCCGACCGCGGCGAGTCTCCCGCCCACGACGGACCGGCGCCCTGAGCGGGTCTCCACCGTGGAATGGCCCTCTTGACCGCTGCGCATGGGTCAGCCCTGCCACCATCACCTACGGCCAGTCCTGACAGGCAGTCAGATTTCGTTCCCGCGGCGTTCCCATTTGGGTGGCCGTCCGGGCTGGCGACGGTGCTTGGGGGCATCGTGCCGCGGGAACAGCCTCGCGTCGTGTTTCTGATCGGGCAGCCCGGGGCGAGCAAGACCGTGACCGCCGGCATGCTGCGGCGGGCGATGCGGCCCGGCACGATCCGGCTGAGCAGCGACGACTTCAAGGCAGCGCACCCCGACTACCTCCAGCTGCTGAAGGTCGACCCGCGGGGCGCCAGCGCGGCCATCCGCCCCGACTACAAGGCCTGGTTCTCCCGGGCCGAGCAGTACGTCCGGGACCGGCGTGCCGACGTGGTGATCGAGTCCGCCCCGGGCAGTGCCGGCACGTCGCGCGCATCCTGGAGAAAGACAGGTTCCGGGACAGGGTGCAGGCCGTGATCTCTGAATACGACAGCGGGCTGGTGGTGTCGCGCGGCACCCGGTGGAGGAGATGAGGGGCACGGACGGCGAAGTGATCAGTACTCCAGCTCGGGGCGCAGCGGGCCGCCGACCGTGTGGAGGTACCGCAGTACCTGGGCGTAGGAGTTGAAGAGCCCGGTCTCGTGGTAGGCGATGCCGTGCCGGGCGCAGTACGTGCGCACGAGTTTCTGGGCATGTCGCAGGCTGGGTCGCGGCATGGAGGGGAAGAGGTGGTGTTCGATCTGGTAGTTGAGCCCGCCGAGCACGAAGTCGGTGAACCGGTGGCCGCGGATGTTGCGTGAGGTCAGTACCTGCCGACGCAGGAAATCGATCTTGTCGTCCTTGGCGAACAGGGCCATGCCCTTGTGGTTGGGCGCGAACGAGCATCCCATGTACAGCCCGAACAGCCCTTGGTGCACGAGAAGGAAGCACACGGCCTGGACGGGGGACAGGACCAGGAACAGAGCGGCGAGGTAGCCGCCCAGATGCGCTGCCAGCAGGCCCGCGTCGGCCAGCTTGGTCGTCCGCGAGGTTGTGGTGCCGGTGCGGTCGAGCAGCGCCCGTACGCCGGCGACGTGCAGGGCGAGCCCTTCCAGAAGCAGCATCGGGAAGAACAGCCAGGCCTGGTGACGGGCCAGCCAGGCGTACGCCCCGCTGCGGACGCGCGCATGGTCCCGGGTGAAGGCGATCGCGCCGTCGGCGATGTCGGGATCGCGGTCGACGTGGTTGGGGTGGGAGTGGTGCCGGTTGTGCTTGGCGATCCACCAGCCGTAGCTGAGGCCGATCAGCAGGTCGGCGTGCAGGCGGCCGAGCAGGTCGTTGACGCGCTTGGAGGCGGCGATCTGGTGGTGTCCAGCATCGTGCCCGATGAACCCGGTCTGGGTGAACATCACCGCCAGGAAGGCGGCGGTCAGCAGCTGCCACCACGACTGCCCGATCAGCGCGAACGCGGTCCATCCGCCGGCCAGCAGAAGCAGGTTCGCGCCGACCTTGACGCAGTAGTAGCCCGGGCGCCGCGTCAGCAGCCCGCTCTGCCTCACCTCGCGGGACAGCGCGGCGTAGTCGCTGCCCCGGCTGCCGGGCGGGGGCGTGGTCATCTCGGCGGGGCCCGCCGGATCGGGGCTCCGGTCGCTGACGTCAGTGGTCACAGTGTTCCCTTCGGGAGGTACGGCGCTGCCCACGGCGCGAGGGACGGGGCGCAAGATGCCGCACGCGTCGGGAATCCTGCGGAAGCCGCCCGAGGCAGGCCCGCGGTGCGGGCCTGCCTCGGGAAGGGTGCCCTCAGAGCACGTGGACCTGGTCGGCCTGCATGCCCTTGGGGCCCTGGCTGGCGGTGAACTCCACCCGCTGGTTCTCCTTCAGGGAGCGGAAGCCGTCGGTATCGATCGCCGAGTGGTGGACGAAGATGTCGGCACCGGCCTCATCAGGGGCGATGAAACCGAAACCCTTCTCCGCGTTGAACCACTTCACTGTTCCTTGAGCCATGTGCTGTCTCCTTCGAGATGGCGGCTGGGTCGGAATGCGCGCGATCACGCCATCCCCGGGCTGTTGGTCGCCGGCCGTCGAAGAAAACCCCGAAACGACGAAACGCCCGCTGTCAGAACTCCGTGGGCGTTTCCACGTTCGCAAACTTCAACTACAACCGCTGCCCACAACGTCCGCAGCGCCGGGAAGGTTCCCGCACAAGCGGGAAGAGCTCGGTGACGCCCCGGCGGGACGGCTCCGGGGTCCGGCATCCGGCATCCGGCACGTACGGACTCCGGAAGGGAGTACGGTTGCGGCACCGAGGGCACCTGGCACGCCGTCATCAGTTTCGGCGTCGCCCTCGGACAACGGCACAGGCCGGCGTACGTCGGATCCGGCCGGAAATGAGCCGCGAAATGCCTCTTGGCCCGCACCGTCACGCCGCCTTCCATATCCGGTCCCGCGCAGCGCGGTAGCGGATTTCCCGGCTTCCGGGCTGCCCCGGGGGCACTAGGACATCTCGCGCACGACCCTGGGCCGCTCAGCACGGCTGGACCGATCAGCACGGCTGGACCGATCAGCACGACTTTGAACCGATCAAGAGGATGCGGGACGCATGTATTCACAGGACTCGATCTTTGGCCGCCGCCGGGACCGTCCCGAACCGACCGCGGAGATGCTCTCCGGACTGGCCTGCCTCATCTGCGGCACCGACTACCGCAACGCACCCGACCCGGAGGCGGTGGTGGTTTCCCACCGCGACGACAGGCAGCTCCTCGCCTGCCACGGGACGTGTGCACGCATGGCGAGCGGGTCGATCGACGGTCTGGACGAAACGCCCCTCCCGCTGGCCGAGCGCGTCCGCAGGCACCGGGCCGACGGCTCCTGACCCAGATATCGGGCAGCCACACCAAGCACGCCGAGCGCGAAGCGAACGAAATGATGAGGAAGCGTATGAGCCTGATGAGTCTCGGAGTACTCGCCTCCTCCCACAAGGAGAACGAGTTCCGCCTGCCGTTGCACCCTGCTCACCTCGACCGGATCGCGCCGGACGTACGCGGGAGGATCTTCCTGGAACAGGGCTACGGCGAACGGTTCGGCGTCGCTGACGACACGCTCGGACCGCTCGTGGCGGGCTTGCGCTCCCGCGAGCAACTCCTCGCCGAGTGCGACGTGTTGCTGCTGCCCAAACCGATGCACGACGACATCACCGCGCTGCGTGAGGGCCAGGTGCTGTGGGGATGGCCGCACTGTGTGCAGGACGAGGAGCTGACCCAGCTCGCCATCGACCGACGGCTGACCCTCATCGCCTGGGAGGCCATGAACCACTGGACGTCCACGGGCGCCTTCAGTGTCCATGTGTTCCACAAGAACAACGAGCTCGCGGGCTACTGCTCGGTGCTGCACGCCCTGCAGCTCGGCGGGCTGACCGGCAGCTACGGGCGACGTCTGCGCGCTGTGGTCATCAGCTTCGGCGCCACGGCGCGCGGCGCGGTCACCGGCCTGGGCTCCATGGGGGTCTCCGACGTCACGGTGCTCACCCAGCGCGCCGCGGCAGCGGTGGCCTCGCCCATGCCCTCGGTCGTGATGGGCCACTTCGCGCAGCAGGAGAGCGATTCGTCGCGCCTGCATGCATTCACCGCGGCCGGTTCCGTGCCGCTGGCGGAGTACCTGGCCGGGTTCGACATCATCGTCAACTGCGTCTTGCAGGACACCGACGCGCCGCTCATGTTCGTCACCGAAGAGGAACTCGCCCTGTTCCGGCCGGGGGCCTTCTTCATCGACGTCGCCTGCGACGAGGGCATGGGCTTCGCGTGGGCCCGTCCGACCACCTTCGGCGAGCCGATGCTCACGGTGGGGGCGGGCTGCCACTACTACGCAGTAGATCACAGCCCGTCCCACCTGTGGAACTCGGCCACATGGGAAATCAGCGAGGCACTCCTGCCCTACCTGCGCAAGGTCATGAGCGGCCCCGCGGCCTGGGAGGCCGACCCCACGGTCAGAAAGGCCATCGAGATCCGCGACGGCGTCGTCCTGAACCCAAAGATTCTCTCCTTCCAGCACCGGACAGCCGCTTACCCCCACACCCCCCGAGACCCCGGCCCCCGCAGTCACCCCGGCGCTGCACTCCGCCGCGCAGCCGGCTTGACACACCCCGAACCGAGCGTGGAGCCCTGTTCGAAAGGGTGACGACGGCCTGCACGCCAGGAACGTCTGCCAGGCACTCGACCTCGGGACCGAGTTCCACCACACCGAAAACACCCGTGCAAAGCTGAACGCCTGGTCAGCCGAGGCGTCCTCACCGAACCCGGACTGTTCACCTGGCGACGGCGAGCACCACCGCTGTGAAAACCGACCTTCGAGCGGGCATACGCAACCGCGACGGCCCCGCTCGTCGTCTGCGGGATCGACACCCACTTCGACTCCGCCGTGTGCGAGCCGGCGGAGCCGGAGCGACGGCCGACGACCGCAATGCGGTGACCGACGTTCAGCACCGTGCCCGGGTAGATGAGATCCGGGTTGGCGCCCACGATCTCGCTGTTGTCGGCGTAGAAGATGCACCCGGTGCGGTTGCTACGCGACGAGTCCCTCGGTCGCTAGCTGCTTCGCGGCGTGCAGCATGCACTCGCGTGGCAGGATGACCGCCAGCTCGTCGGCGCCGATGGAGGCGCCCATTCGGCGCAGTTCCTCGACGCTCGGTGCCTGGCTCTCCAGGACGGCCTTGCCGATGACGAGGAAGCCGCCGTCGGGCAGCTCGAAGACGTCGGGGCAGCTGTTGTTCGCTCCGCACCCGCGCTGGGCGGGCGTCGATCCGATACGGCGCATGAGGCTCCTTGCGGTGACAGGATCGGTGCATGGGCACCGGGAAGGACTGGGCGTACAGGGTGGAGCAGCCGCACGGCTCCGAGGGCTGGCGCCCCTACAACGGCCTTGAGCGGTGGCAGGGCACGATCGCCACCGAGAAGCCGTGCGAGGACGCCCAGCACGTCGCCGCCCTCGTCGTCGCAGACCTGGTCCGCGAGTGGAGGAGGAACCACGCCGACGTGATGCACGTGCGGATCCTCGTCTGGGCGGACGAGGAGCTCGCCAGAGCATTGCCCCGGACTTCTCTGAGCGTCCCCGTTTTCCTCGTCTGTGCAGGTCAGAAGGCATGAGGGTATCCGGGCCGCGATGATCGTTCACGGGGTTTCACTGTCCTTCCGGACCCATCTTGGACCCATGAAGGCCCCGTCGGCGGGCTGTCCCGGCCCCAGCGAGGCGGGCCTCCAGCTCAGCGCCGGGCGCGAAAGCGCCTCCAGCGCAGACCCCTTGCGACGTAAAGAGGCCCTACCCCGCTCCTTCCGGGGTAGAGCCTCTGGCCGTCTGCGCGCGCCCTGTCCGGGCCGGCGAGGACAGGCTAGCGGCTCTGAGGCACGATCGCCTGGCAATGCGGGCACACGACCTGGGTGTTGGGCCCGTAGCGCGCCATGAGGCCCTGGCAACGTGTGCAGTAGCCGACCTGGTTCGGGGAGCAGCCAAGGAGGAGCGCCGCTGCGGCGCGGTCCGTGGTCGGGTCGATGCGTGCTGGCTGCTCATCCATGTACGTCCGGCGTCCGCTCTCGGCGGGATGAAGGGCAGGGGTGTCTTCCTCCTGGTGGGGTCAGCGGGCGTTGTGGATGTCGACCGGCGTGGCGGAGGGGCTGAGCTGCGGGACCAGCCCGTACGGGATGCTCGGGCGGATTTCTGGCTGGCCCACGTAGCCGAAGGAGGGCCGCTTCTCCGGCGGGGCGTGTCGGTGGGCGTCCATGGTTACAGCCCGCAGGAGCCGCGGTCGAGGTGGAAGTATCGGGCGTTGGCCCAGCGGCACAGCCGGATACCGACGATGACGCCGACGATGGTGACCAGGGCGGGCAGGTATCCGCTGGCTACCTGGATGATCGGGATTGCGGGGCACCCGCCTGAGATCGCCCAGCCCGTACCGAACAACACCGCGCCGGGGATCACGCCGGCGTGGATGCGCCCGGGGGTGCGGCGGACCCGGAGCAGGGCGAACGCGCACACGATGATCACCACAGCGCCGGCGAAGGAGAGGAGCATGCGCAGGTCCTGGAAGGTGAACATGCGGTTCAGCTCGGTGTAGTCGCCGAAGCCGATGTTGGTGACGGTATAACCGAGGGCCAGTCCGGTGATGATGTTGGCCAGCAGAATCGCGCCTCGGGTGCGCATCAGATCACCTTCCACAGGAGGAACGACACCGCGACGGCGGTGCCGAAGAACACGGCGGTCGCGACGATGCTGACCGGGCGCAGACGGCCGCAGCCGTTGAGTCCGTGGCCGGAGCTGCACCCACCGGCCAGCCGGGTGCCGAAGCCGACCAGCACGCCTCCCACGAACAGCAGGACGATCATGGTGGTCGGATCGGCGGTGACCACGTTCCGAAAGCCCGGGCCCATGTCGTAGCGGAGGTGGAACCGCCCGGAGGTGACCGCGGCGATGAGCCCGCCGAGGAAGATCGATATCAGCAGGCCAGCCTGGGTGACCAGCGGGGCTGGGCCCGGGCCCGTGGCCGAGGTGTCCTTACTCACCGTCGGTTCGGCGTCCGTTTCGAGCAGTTGTGATGTCTCGTACGGAACCGGCGGCGCGGTGGGCGCGGCGGGGCTGGTAGCGAAGTGCTCCGCCGTAGCTGCGGCGAGCGCCTCGGCGAGAGCGCGCTCGTCGGTGAACTCCTCGTCCATCCGCTCGAGACGGCGCTCCCTGCGCCAGTGCAACACGCGATCCCACGCGGACGACACCCCGAAAGACCGATCCGTGGTGAGGGTGTAGTTGATGGTGATCAGTGCGAGCCCGGCAGCGCCGGCCCACCAGGGCCAGTAGCCATTCATGCGGGGCCTCCCATCCATTCGGTGAATCGAGCCCACCAGCCGCGCTTCGATGTGGACCTTCGCCCCGCGTGTCGTGATGGGGCGTCTGGAGGCTGGGGAAGCTGCGGGGACGGTGACGGTCGGTAATGCGAGACCGGTATCGTCGGAGATGCTGGCCCAAACTGAGCCATCGTCTGCGATGCCGCGGTCACAGGTTCCGACGGCTGCGGTGGCCTAGCCGCTGTCGGCTGTGACCAGGAGGCGCTCTCGGGCGACCAGGGGTTGTGCTGTGGGGGCGGGGCCTGCTGGGGTTCCTGCTCTGGGCTGGCGGCACCGTACCGGTCCGCGTCGGTGGCGTCTTCGAGGTGTCGCGCGCGGGCTCCGTTGGGCAGCAGGCTGATCGGAACACGCTCGCCGGTGAGTGACACCTGGTAGCGCGCACAGCCGAGCCATTGATCCTCGCTGTCGCAGTAGTAGTTACGCCAACCTTGCAAACTCGCCCTGAGCAGAGGGAAAAGGGGGCATCCTGCGGCGTGCGAGCAACTCACGTTGCTCCCTTCTGACCGGCGCACACCACCCATTCCGTGAGGGCGGTTGCCGTTCTCGGTCTCTCGCGCTCGCCGCGCCCAAGTCGACGTCTTAAAAGGCGCGGTGACGGCCTGTCACGATGCGGAGCAGTTCCTTTCTTCCTCGACCCGGCGAGATGGAACCATTGTTTCGGTGTCGCGAGCAACCTCAGGGGGTTTTCGGCCGTGACCGCTTGACATCGCTGGGTGAGGTATGCCGCGCGATATTGGGCGTGACGCAAACCTCATGGCCGTCCCTTCTGTCGACGATAGTCAATTGTTCGTGGAGATAGTGCACGTGTGAGCGTTAGTTGCGGAGAAATTGTGAATTCCGCTGTGACGAGACTGTTGATATTACTGGTCGTTAATGAGGGTGCTAATGAAGGGGAATCATGTGCCGACGTGCTGTCTGCCAGTCATGCCGGAAGGTGACCTATGAGGGCTGCGGGAGACACGTGGAGCAAGTGCTCGCCGGCGTGCCAACACCTCAGCGGTGCATGTGTGAGCCGGCGGAGCTCAAGCCTGTACGCACGGGGGAGACGAAGACTCGAACGGGGCCGGAGCCGGTCCGACCGGCCGGGACGGTGCGACGCGCACACGTTCCTCGACGCATGGACGGTTCACCGGGTCGATCGAAGGATGGCTGGTGGGCCCGGCTCATCGCGTGGATGAAAAGCCCAGCATGAAGTATGTAGAGGCAGCGTGCTGCGTTCGCTGGACGGGTGACGAGAACCGAACTCGTGCTCCCAGCGTGGGAAGCGATGGCGCTTACGTGGCGGCACTGGCTCTGACCTGGTTATTCGCTGTGGGGCGTGGAAGTCCGGCACTGGCTGTGGAGGTCGAGGCGGGGGATGTCGACGGCCCACCATCGGCCGGTACGGTGCAGCAGGACTTGGAATTCGTAGCGGGGACTCACACGGCAGCTGTAGTTCCGGCGTTGGCGCTGGTCAGGTGCGTGCCGGGGGTGGGTGCGGGCATGGGTACGGCCACCGTGATCATGAACGTTTGTGACGACGTATCAAGACGCGGTGGCCGTGGAGGCCACGATAGCGGAGCAGGCGTGGGCGACGGCGTTCGGGGCAGCGATGGGTGTGATCGCGCACTGCTTCGCACGGCGTGAAGCCCCTGAGACGGCCCGGCAGTTGACCGCCGGGCTACTGTTGGAGCTGGACACCCGCAACTGCTGGACGCTGGCGGAGGCACTGGGTCATCGCGGCCCGCACCGGCTGCAGCACCTGCTCTCCCGAGCCCGTATCGACCACGACCTGGTCCGCGTGGAGATCGCCCGGATGGTGACCAGCCATCTCGCCGGCCAGGACACGGTGCTGGTGGTCGACGAGACCGGCGACGCGAAATCCTCCACTGGCTGCCTGGGGGCAGGACGGCAATACGCCGGCGCCCTGGGCGGCGTGGGTCTGTGCCAGGTCGCGGTGCATCTGACGGCGGTCACACCGACAACAAGGGTGATCATCGATCGGGCCCTTTATCTCCCAGCCGACTGGGCCGCCGCCGACGAGCGGCGCGAGGCGGCCGGTGTCCCCGACGAGATCGCCTTCGCCACCAAGCCGCAGCAGGCGGTACGGATGGTGGCCGCCGCCCTGGGCGCGGGAGTGGACGCCCGCTGGTTCGCCGCCGACGAGGTGTACTGCGGACACGAACTGCGTTTGGAGATCCGCCGGTTGGGGCTCGGTTATGCGGTCGGCGTTCCGGCGACCCACGCGTTGACCGACGGAGCGGGCCAGCGCTGGCAGGCCCGGCAGTTGCTCAACAAGGTCCGCCCCGCACAGTGGATGCGCCGACCGACCGGTGACGGCGCCAAGGGGCGCCGCGAGTACGACTGGGCGTGGCCGGACATCCGCTGCGACGACACCCCCGACGGCCAGCGGCCGGCCGGGACGAGCGTCCTGGTCGCCCGCCGCCACCGCTATACCGGCGAGACCTCCTACTTCCGCTGCTGGGCACCGGGCGACGTCGCCCTCGGCACCCTCGTGGAGATCATCTGCCGCCCTTGGAAGATCGAGGAGACTTTCCAACTCGCGAAGGGCTTCACAGGCCTGGATCAGGGCCAAGTCACCTGCTGGAACTCCTGGATGCGCTGGTCGCTGTTCTCCCTGATCGCCGCCGCCGTCCTCGCCCTGACCCTGCATGCCACGACACCGACCACCACCGTCAGCGCGAGGCCCGTACGACTCGTTCCGCTGACCTGCCCGCAGCTCGTACGCCTCCTGCGCGTCCTCGTCCTACCGCCACCCGCCCGCGACCGCGAGCACGTCCTGTACTGGACCGCCTGGCGTCGACACCACCAAGCCGTCGCACAGGCCTGCCACCAGCAACGACACCACCTTCATGACCAACCATGATCGGAACTACAGCTGCCGTGTCAGACGCGTCTATGCGGACTCGTCTCCCGGGGCTGTGGGCGGAACAACCCTTCGACGGCGACGAGTCATTCGGTAGATGTCGTAGAGAGGGGCCATCGAACTTGATGGGGTGTCAGTCCAGCGGAGGCGACTTCGTCGTGACGTTGAGTGACGACTGCGGTGGGACGGCGCCCCGGATGTAAGGAGCCCGCAGGTCTTCGTGATCACGGTTGTTGTCTAGGCAACCGATCATGAAACACCTACGGGCTTGAACACTGAAGATACCTGCATCGATACGGGCGCGACACTGTTGCTGGGGCTGGAAGGGATCGGGGTGATCAAGGTGGAGGAGCTCGACGCCGGCCTGGTGGTGCACGTTGCAACGCTCGGCGAAGCAGCGCGCGCCTGACCCTCGTGCGGCGTGATGTCCACCGTCCGCAAGGACCGCCGCATCACCCGGCCACCGCAACTTCCCTACGGCGGAACGACGGTCGATGTTCGCTGGCACAAGTCGCGCTGGCACTGTGCGGAGCGGCTGTGCCCGCGCGGTTCGTTCACCGAGCAGACCCGCCAGGTCCCGGCCGGTGCCCGGCTCACCGCCGCCTTGCGCCGCGAGGTGGGGCGGATGGTGTCCGACGGCGGCCGCACTGTCATCCAGGCCTGCCGGGACCTGGGTGTCTCCTGGCCCACCGCACAAGCGGCGCTGGAACTGTACGCCGAGCGGGCCCTGCCCACCGAGTCCGAACAGACCTCGGCGATCGGCATCGACGAGACCCGGCGCGGCAAGCCGGTCTGGCGCCAGGACCCCGATACCGGTAAGTGGGAACTGGTCGCGGACGCCTGGCATATCGGCTTCGTCGACGCGGTCGGCGGACGCGGCTTGTTCGGGCAGGTCGAGGGCCGCAACGCCGACTCTGTCGCCGCGTGGCTCTCCCTGCAGTCCGAGCACTGGAAAGAGCAGGTCAAGTACGTGGCCATTGACCTGTGTGCCACGTTCCGTGCCGCCGTGCGTAAGGCCCTGCCCGACGCCACCGTGGTCGTTGACTGTTTCCACATCGTCCAGCTCGCCCAGCGCCACCTGGCCGACCTGCGCCGCCGCCTCACCTGGAAGCAGTACGGCCGCCGCGCCCGCAAGGGCGACCCGGTCTACACCGTCCGCAAGCTCCTGCGCCGCAATAAAGAAGACCTCGACCCCGCCCACCTCGACCTCCTCAAAATCGAGTTGACCCAGATGGGCACCTTCGGCAAGCAGATCTACCAGGCGTGGCAGGCCAAGGAACTGCTGCGCGACCTGCTTCGACTGACCTTCAAACACGCCCACACCACCCCTGACCGCTCCGAGATCTCCGCAGCCCGCTACCGCTTCCAGTCCTTCTGCGCCGACCGACCCCACCTGCCCGAGCTCGCCACCCTCGCCGAGACTGTCGACCAGTGGTGGGACGGTATCGAGGCCTATGTGACCACCGGAGTCAACAACGCCGCGTCCGAGGGCAACAACCGCGTGATCAAACTCGAAGCCCGCAAGGCCTACGGCTTCCGCAACCGAGCCAACCAACGCCTCCGGTCACTCTGCGCAACCACCAGAAGGAGCCGCAGCGTACTGACACCCCATCAAGTTCGATGACCCTGCATACCGACCCACAGATGGAGATGGAGCAGAAGAGCCGGATTTGCCAGGCCAAGGCCCCAGTGGCGTGCGGCGATACCTAGCTATTGACGGATGGTCACCTTAGTATCACACTTTTTTCTTGAAATCCCCATACGTGCTCTGGGTTGGAGCGTAGGGGTTGCCCTGACAGGCCCGTCTTGAGGGGGATCTTCACCGCCTGTCGCGGGTGGCTGCGTTTCAGGCATCCGCGGCTGTGCCCTGCTCAGTGAAGCAAGCTTCCGCTTCCATGGTGGGCTCGCAAACTTCCCGGCCCCGCTCGCTGGGGCTCGATCTCGTCGGAGGAGATCTGAGGATGAAGGCCAACATCCTGCAGTTTGAGAGTGAACTATCGCTCAGCCGTGCTGCGGAGATCTTCCAGACCGCAGTGAAGAAGAGGCCGCTGAAGCTAAAGGTGGTGCCCTTCAAGTTCTTCACGCCAACCCCGGCTGATGATCCCTTTGCAGCGGTCAACGGCTCGCAGGCACCGGAGTTCGAGGTCGGAACCATTTTCTCTCTACCTGGTCCGGACCCGGCCATGGGTTCCGTCATCTTCGGGGCCATCGCGATGGAGGGTGGAACAAAGCTAATGCTCACGAGCACCGGCAACATGCGTGGAAGGCTCTTGACGAACAGCCTGATGAAGCATGTCCTGGCGAAGTTTCAGGAAGTCGACCCCAGCATAGATCCCGACCAGTATAGTGCCCACCGCTGACCCCATCCTGCACCCGGTAGAGGGGCTATCGAGTGCAGGATATCCTTTGGGGTGTTGGTTGCGTCCTGCCCAGCGTCGCTGCGGATCGCCTCGGCGGCGAACGAGGCAGCCCCCCGCGTGGAGTTGGTTGTTCCCTTGCGCAGGCGGGTAGCGGCGATGACCGGGGCGGCCAACGGGGCGGAGACGATGGCCCCGTCACGGTTCGCATGAACCTCCATCAGGCATCTGTGGGGAGGTTGCTGGAACGCCTGGAGGTACCGCGCCTGGCTTCCCTGGACGGCTCCCTATTCGACGTGCCGGACAGCGAGGCGAATGCCGCCGCGTACATCCGCGCCTCCAACGGCGACCGGACCGGTCCGTATCCGCAGGTGCGGCTGCTGGCACTGGTGGAGTGCGGCACCAAGGCGATGATCGGCGCGGTCTTCGACACTTTCGCGGTGGGCGAGCGGACCCTGGCATGGCGCCGGCTGGTGCACCTGCACACCGGGATGCTCGTGATGGCCGACCGGGGCAGGCTTCCCCGCCTTCGAGCTGTGGCAGGCCGCCGCGGCTACCGGAACCCAACTCCTGTGGCGCGCCTCGGATGCCTTCACCTTGCCAGTGGACCACGTCCTATCGGACGGCACCTACCTCTCCCACCTCAACGGTGTACGTGGGAAGCGGACCACGGTGCGGGTGGTCGAGTACACGGTGGTGACTGTGACCCTGGATGCTGACGGCGTCAGCGAGGAGACCTCCGAGCTGTTCTGCCTGATCACCACGTTGCTCGACCCGGCCTCGGTGCGCGCCCGCGAGCTGGCGGAGCTGTACACGGCACGCTGGACCAGCGAAACGATCTTCAAACACATCAAGATCGAGCAGCGCGGCGGGCAGACTGCCACCCTGCGCTCCAACAACCCCGCCATGGTCGAACAGGAACTGTGGGCCATGCTCTGCGTCTACCAGGCCATCCACCAGCTGGCCGCCGAGACCGCAGACCGCGCCCACCTCCCCGTCTCGCACATCAGCTTCAAGCAGACCCTCGCCGCCGCCCGACGCTCCGTCGGCGCGGACTTCCCCCCTCGCCAGCTGACTGCCAAGATCCGTCACGTTCAAGACGACCTGCGCGAGGCCGTCAAGCCCCGCCCCGGACGCGCAGCACCCCGCGGCACCAAGCGAAGCGGCACCCCGCTACCGCAGCCTACGGCCAGACGATCCGGCCACCACGCATGTCGCCCATACCGTCGAGCTCCAACTCTTCCCCCAAGACCAACGCCCCGCACCGCCAAACCGCCCAGCGATCCAGCAGATCAATACAGGGGAGCGGACGTCACCCAAACGCCCCCAGCCGACACCAGCCGCCTAATCAAGCGACGTTGGCCTCCTACCTGTCGCCGTTTCAAGTCGCAAGCACTTCACTCCTGACGGTCGTATGAAGTGCGGATCACAGTTCGACTCCTTGATTCCTCGGGTGGCCGTCTCGCGTGAAAGGACGTAGTCGTTTAAATTCCTGCAATTCGGCGAGTGTATCTCCCGGATCGATGATGTGGAGACCGACACGAACTGACGCATGTAGGAAAACCTGATCGTGTTCGCCCAACACGACGACTCGGCTCGCATAACCGCTCCGGCGCAGAATCGAGTCGATGGTAAGTGAAACGACCGTGCACTGCCTGGATGTACCCGGCCAGGAGAAACTTAGGCGAGCGGCGGTCTCCAGTTCGTCGAAGAACAGTGGGCGGGGCAATGGAATCCGGCCATCGGCCGACGCGCCCCGCTCCATCATCGCCTGAACGCCTCGCCAGCCTTGCGCGGCGATCCGCACGCGGAACAACAGGTTCTGTCGCCACAGGCGCGCAGTGAGTGACCAGGGCGCTCGGATTCCTCTTGCCGGAACGATATCAATGAGGCCGAACTTGGCAAGTGCGCCGAAGCGCACTTCGGGATAGCGTCCCCCGGCCTCCGCCGGCGTCATTCCTTGCGGACAACCAGAGAGTTCACGCAGAAAATCCCATGCATTGTGCGGTAGCCGCAGATATGAACCTCTTCCTCCGGCCAGTACTACAGTGGTAGGGCCAGGCGGTTGATCGAGTATCCAGACGTCCTCTCTTGCTCGGAACACCACCAGGTCGTCGTTGACGTATTCTTCCAGCACGGTTTAACCCCCGCTGATGGCGTTGCTCGCCCATGTACACAGTGCGAGCAGCCGGGTCCAGTCCAGTCCCAATTCCGCAGGCAGCGAAGTCGGCCGCCAGAACGCGTCGTTCAATGTCACCCCGAGCCACTCCGCCGCTGTGCCGATCCTGTCCGACTCCGGAAATCTCGCGATGTGCCGGAGCAAGACGGAGATCTGGTTGACCACGCCTACTTTGCGTTGTTCAGTGATTTCCGCTGGTAAGCGACGTCGGCCCACCAACCTGAGCAGAAATTTTTCCTGACAACCTGTACGCATCGGGTTCCGGAATCCAGCGGGCATGGCGTTCACGCATTCCAGCAGGGCTCGGGACTCCGCCAGTGGGGAGCGACACGTGATGCGCCCCATGCTGTCTTGTGCGGCATGCAGATCCACCCGTTCCAGCCAGATGGTGGTCGCGGCACTTGTGCGTGAGTGCCCGCATTTGCGAAGACGGGAGATCTGGGCGCGGCGTCGCGCCGATGCGCCGCGACTGTCATCGGCGTAAGCCCCTCGCCACTGCCTTGCGATGTCCTGGCCGACCGGCTGAATCAGTGTCGGCAAAAAACCCTGTGTCGCCTGGCGTAGCATTCCCTTGAGGTAGCCCGACCCGTCGCTGCGGCGATACCTTCCCAGGGTGGCCGCCGCCTGCAGCGGATGGCCGGCTGCCATGAGGTCAGCGAACAGGGCTGGGCCCGGAGAAAATAGTTCGTCACCGCCTTCTCCGGTCAGCAGCACGTCGGCCCCGGCAGCGAGGGCTCGTTCGCAGGCCTGGTCCCAGACGTGAGTGAAAACGCCACCCTTGGGGAAATCCGATCCCTCGTTCAAACGGAGCAGAGCGTCCAGAGAGAATGTTGGGATGCCGTCGCAGGTTAACAACGTGCAACCCAGTGCTCGCGCCAAGGTATTCTGAAGTGCCACCTCGCGGTTACTGGAAAGACCGCCTCGGACGGAGACGAGTAGCGGAGGGATTCCAGTCACCTCACCGACCACTGCCGCCACGACGGATGAGTCGACTCCGCCGGTCGCCAGCACCCCTACCCGATCTGCGCCGGCGATCGCAGAAATGACCGCCGCACGTAGATGACCCTCAAGACAGTCGACGGCATCCGTGAGCCTGAACCCGCGCCTGTGGTCGAACAGATGGGATTCGATCGAATCAGCATCACGCGGCGCATTCATTTCTGATACAGGGATTCGTGTCACTCCGGAGAGCATGCTCCGGCTATGATCGGATGGAAGCAGTGGAAAGTGGAGGTAATCGCTCACTGCTTCGGGATCAGGATGCGGGTCTCCGATTTCCCGAGCCAACTCCCAGGGATTCTCCGAAATGCGTTCGGCGTTTCCCTGGGAGCTTCTGTAAAGATCTCCAGGCATGTCATTCTCCGTACTCCGGTAGATGACGTGCCTGCGAATATGGGATCAACCGTGGCCTCGGTTGTTCTCAGTCACCGAGGCTCGACCGTTGCGAGTTAGTGTCTCGGCGTCACCGATCTCTACGTAGAGATCAGTGTCCTCGGTCTGCTGATGATCCGAATCTTCGATCATGTCACGCCCCTTTCTCCTGTCGCAGAGAATGACCGCAAATCTAGGATCTTCCGGGTCCGCGCGCAAGGGGTTTGACGCAAATCCTTGCACAGTTTAGATTTCTCGACGATGATCAGGTGATCACCTGTAGATTCCATTGAGGACCACGGCCCCGGCGTAGTTCCGCTGCGCCTGCGTCCGGTTTAGTGATGGTTGCTCAGACCCTTCAGTCCCTTCAGTCGTAGATCTGGGTGCCCGCTGTAGTTCGGAGTGGGGTCGGCGGTGGCCGGGCCGTCGTCCTCTCCCTCGCCCGGTCCTGGTTCCGGCGCCGGTGGCAGGTCCGGGCGAGGGCCTGGTGGCAGCGCCGCCACCGCGACCAGTGCAGACCGTGCCGGATCCGCTCCTGCTCCGGAGCCTGAGGGGTCATCAATGTCACCGGGCGGGCGACCTCGAAGGCTGTCAGCGCGATCGGGGCGATGCCCGCGAAGCCGATGGGGTCGGTGGGGTCAGTCTGTGCCCCCTGTGTGGGCCCCCTTGGCGTCCTTGCTTTCCTCGCCGCCGTCGCCGCGCCGCTGGTCGGCAGCCTGCACCGC